>NZ_JBSQAY010000003.1:0-81941 GCF_053851595.1 Mycoplasma sp. 527
TTTTCATTAGATACTGATGTTGTTATAAATTCAGTAGCTAATTTTGTGACTGCATCATACAAAATAGCGCTAGATTCAAGACTATTATGAAAATTCATTCTATTATCGTTAATTATTACTTTCGGTATCCCGTATTTACTAATTTTCTTTTTGAGATTATGGTTGGTTTTGCAATCTTTTCTTTAGGCAAAATATTTGGTTTATAAGGTATATATTTTTTGACAAAAGTTTTTTCTTTTTATTGTATTTTTATGAGCAAAAGCACTTAGAAATCCGCTTTGTGTAAGTTTTTTTGTTAATTGGCTATATGATATTTTTACATTAGTTATTCTTTCATAAAATAAACGCTAAGACAAATATGAATTACAAGAACTATTTTTTTGTTCCAGCAATTAATTTTTTGCTTTCATATTTTTTCATAATTGATAATTAAATCATTACTGTAAATCTTTTTTCTATCGCCTCATTGATTGCCATGTGCTAAGTTAACTTCTTTTTTGCATAATTTAGCATTTCTTAATTTTTGTTTTAATCTTTTTATGGTTGATATTGAACATTTTGCCTTTAAGGATAATCGCTTATTTGTTAAATTGGAATATGTAGTTATAACATCTAATTTTTGTTTTCTATTTAATTGAAAATAGTTTAATTCTATTTCATGCATAATAAGACCACCTATAACATTTTACTATATATGTTAGGCGGCTCGTTTTTGTTGCGATTTAACGAAATTTAGCCATTATGAGTAATTATTAAATACTTTAAAAGCAACCTTTTTTAAAATTAACAAGGCTGCTTTTTTATTATTTAATTTACTTTTTTTGTGATTCAATGATTTTATTTTAATTGTTGCAATAATTCATCTGTTAGTGCCAATTCTGTATAAAGTTCTTTGATTTTTGCCTTTCAATATTCTTTTGTCTGTGAATGCGTTATTTTTTCTAGGAGCTCAGTTAGTTTTTTATATAATTCTTCCTGCTTTGCAAGAATATTAGCTAATATTTTTTTTGCTTCAGCTCTTGCTTTTTCTGAAAATTCTTCAATTAACTTATCACCTTTTTCTTTGGAAAATTCCGTTATAAGTTCTTTTATTTTTTTAAGAAGTTCTTCATCAACATCTTTATGCATATTTTTTTCTTCTTCAAGTTTCGAAAATCTGCTATTAATTTTTTCATCAATTTCATGACCCAAAATATCAAAGAAGAAAATTTCTAAGTTATCTTGAATTACTTTTTCTCTAGTTAGTAGATATATTCCTTGATGTCTAGTCATTAAATCATAATATAAAAATTTAATCTTTTCAAGTTTTTCTTGTCTCGTTTCATAATAATAGGTACGTAACTCTTCAAATTTTTTTATAATGGCATTTTTATCATTTGATATATTATCATCTTCTTTCTTTCCTTCACCGAGCTTTTGGGGATTCACTATTGAAGGAGTAGTATTATTTCCTTGATCTGGTGTCTCATGTTTATCGGGTTGTTTTTCTTTTGGCTTATTTTCAGGGTTGCCTTGATCGCCAGGCTTGTCGGGGCCTGGTTCATCAATATGTTCTGGTTTTTTGGGACCAGGGTTAGATGGGTTTGCACATGATAGAGCTATAACTGGTGTTGCCAAAACAGGCAAAAATCCTAAAAAAAGTAAATTGCTTTTTTTCATTTTTTTCCTTTCAATTTAGTATTTTTTTAATTATATAACCAAAAAAAAAAAAAAATAGCGCTTCTTTCATTAATTATGTGGATTCTCAATTATTTTGCAACATCCTATAGTTTAAAATCATTATAGGAGGTAATGTGAAATATAAAAAAATAGAAATCCAGAATTTGACAGATTTTGAGAAAAAAAAGAAAAGATATTTATACCGATATAACTAATGAAAAAAATAAAAATAAACCAAATCGCCATAGAACACGAAGTTAGCAGTTTTATAGTTTCTAAAATTAAAGATCTATAAATTTTGACGGGACATTTAATGTCTCAAACAAAAATAAAGGAAATAAAAATAGACAAAAGTTTAGCGATGATCTTGAAGATTCTAAAATTGAAAAAATTAGAGATTTTAGTTCTTTTATTTTTGATCAACCTAGAGATAGAACTAGAAATGTTACTATGGCAATTTATTATAGAACAAAAGGTTCAATAATGTCTTTAAAAACTCTTTACAGACGCACCTTTAAAAAAAGGAGCTATGCAACAGAGCACTCGCACAAAGGGGCTAGAAAAGAAGCTAAAAGAAACGTTAAAAAATATTTTAAATAACACGGTTTTAGAAACAATATTTTATTATGTAATAAATAGTAGTGTTGAAAAATCTTTTAAAACTGCTCAATCAAATTATCCTATATGCTTTAAAATAAACAATATAAAACATTGAACAGAAATTAGTAAAATTGAAGACCAATTAATAGATTACTTTAATTTTATATCTCCAAAATTAAAAAGAAATAGCAATAAAAACTGTTTTAGAAAAATAACTGAAGGCGATCCTGGTTGGTATGTTGATTATCATTTTAAAAACAAAACTCATTCAGGCGCAGACGAATATTATGCCCCAGTTGATACTAACGGCAATAGAGTTAATTTTTCAAAGAAAATAAGAGTTTTATTTCGTATGAACTCAAGTGGTGAATATTTTTTTCAAAACTCCAGAAAACCGTTACAAAGCAAGTAGTGATTTATCTAACTTTTAACTCACAAGAGATTTTTTTAATAGGTAAAAATCTTGACGTTTGAGACGATTTGGCTTATAAATTGAGTTTGATAGTTGTAACACATAAGTCAGTAGTTTCGACATTTACGGACAAGTTTAATTACCTGATTATAAATTTATAAAAATTTAAATTAAATACATCAGGTTCGAAAGAAGAAACAAATCACTTAAAAACAATGTTTAAAAACACAATTAAACAAGTGGATAATGACCTATCTGAATACTTTAAGTAGATTTTTAATTTTATTTTATTGTCCGCAAAAGCGGGTTTGAAAAAAAATGGTTTGCCAACCAATCTAAAGATGAATAAAGCTTAAAAAATAAATTTAATATCATAAGTTTAATAAACATTTTTAAACTATAAGAATGTTGCAATTTGATTAAGAATTAACAGCAATTTATAGAACTTAAAATTATGATACTTTATGGTTTTGAATTATTCGTAATTTATTAATTATCTAATGAAAAAATTACACCAGTTAAACCAATGTAATTTTTTGACCATACTATCAAACATTATTGTTTTGTCTTCTTAATTCATCATCTACTATTTTTTCGATAACTTTTAATTCTTGCTTCATTTTTGTTTCATTAAATATATTAGACCCATAAGATTTTCCTGCATCGGCTTCTAGTTTTTTTCTTAAAGATTCATCTTTTATTAATCTAATTTTTTCTTGTAACGGTTTTAATTTTTCTTTCGCTAATTTGGTGCGATTTTTGGCTGATAAATATATCGCAAAAATAAAAATACCAAAGAAAGCTATAAGCAATAGAAATAATATTGATAAAAAAGGTGTGGTGAATACAAATATTTTTGAGAGAATATATTTGTTTTTTATCTTCATCGAATCAATTTTCTTTAATTCTAATGTTAATAAAATAGCTAAGATAAATGATCCAATATTAAATAAAATTGCAAATAGTAATATTGTTATTCCTGCTCCGTCTGGATATACTTTTGGTATCAACATTGATAAAAAAGAAAAATCTACATCTTTTACCACATAATAATATCCAGTCGAAACCAAGTACAATATATATGCTAATATGGCAAAGGGTAATGATAAACCAAAATAAAGTTTTATTTTATTATTCATATTTCTCCTATTAATTATGTTTATTTTTCAATGTATTTTTCTATATTTTGTAATGTTCTTTTATAAATATCATCATTCATATTAATCCTTTGTTATTTCTTTAAATTTTTTAACTAATTCGTCATTTCTTTTCTTGATATCATTTATTGTTCAATAATCATTTTCAAGTTGTGAGATTTGTATTGCAGATCTAAATTTTGCCGCCTTTTTATATATCTCTTTTTTAGACTTAAATCAATCATCAGAAGCTCTAATATTACGCCTTTTGTCTAAAGGAATTATGTTTCCAATTTGTTCATATAATTCTTTATTTTCTTTATCGAATTGTGCATGAGATTTAGGTAAAATATGTTCTATTTCTCATTTGGCTGGCAATATATCCATCTCTTCTTGATCGTTTTGTGAATATTCAAACATTTTTATAATCATGCTTATGATTTTTACATTTGGACTTTTGATTTTTTCCATCACATCATCTGAATCTTTTTTTTCTAATTTAGAAAAATCAAACTCATGGCCTTTTATTATGCTTTTATTTAGTAACAAAATGCCGTGTTTAATATCGTTTATTGAAGGAATTACTAAATATCTTGTGACAATTCTATTTCTTAATTTTATTAATAACTCAAGATATTCACTTGTATCATCATTATCAATTTTGTCTTTATTTTTTAAGTAATATATTAAAGCTGGGTATTTACCAAAATCATTAGAGAAAGAAAAAATAATATCTAGTTGTTGTTTAATCTTCGAGTTTAAGTCTTTTTCTTCATTTAAGTTATTCACCATTTTTAGAAATGAAATAATATTTTTAATAGTTTCTATCATTTTGTTAAAAATATCATCAATGTTATTTTGTTCTAGATATTTTAATATGTATTTTCTTATTCCTGGCGTGGTACTGTCGATATCTCCTTCTTCTGCCCTTAAATAGAACATATAGTATGAAAAAATATCATTTAATGTCTTATTCATTGAAACACAATCATATTCTAATTCTTTTCATTGTTCTATGAATTTATCTTTTTCATTTTTATCTTTTAATAGGTTATATATCTTAGCTTTAAAAATATCGGCATCAGAAAGAGGAACCCCTCTATTATTAAGAGTTTCAAAAACCGTCATAGCAGATTGTTGAGATTGCGAAGATACAGTTAAGATAAGGGTTTTTTCTAATATGGTATTAAAAAAGTTAAATATCCCCTCAATTTCATTTTTTGCTTTTTCTTCAATCAACTCTATTAATTTTGCATAGTTTTTCGAATAATTACTTTTACTTTTTTTGTTATATTCACCACTTTTGATGATATTCTCAAAATCTTCTAAATTACTTTGCATTACTGAAACATTTTGAATGGACATTGAATTTCTATCAATTATTTTTTTATAATCATTTGAAATATGTCAAATACATTCTTCAATTTCTTTTGCTAAATTTTTAGTATTTTCACTATTAGTGTTCTCACATTTTTTAAGAATTGCTCTTAAAAGTAGAAAAATGGTCGTTATACGTTGTTGTCCGTCGATAATTTCTCATTTTCCATCTTCGTTTTCAAAGAAAACAATTGAACCTAAAAAATACTGTTCTTTTGAATTTGGCTCTTTAAGTATAATTTTGTAAAATTCTCATAAATCACTGAATAATTTTTCGGTTTGTTCTTCTCCTCATGAATATGGTCTTTGATATTCAGGTATTAAAAAATTATGTTCTTTAGAAGCATTTTGAAATAAATTTCTAATTGTTATACTATCTATATTTATTTTGTTTTGTGTCATATATTTGCCTTCTCCATGAAAATACGCAAAAATACACCTAATAGTTAGGTGTTAATTTATTGTTAAATTATTTATTAAGAGTCTGCTCTCTCTCTCTCTCTCTCTCTCAATCTTATTAAAAGAGGCTTAGGGAAAGAAAATGCATTTAAAGTTCTCTTTGCATTATTCATGGTAATATAATTATAATAAATTTCTTTAGATATTGACATATCTAAAACGCGTTTTGATCATGTAAATTCTCAATTATTTTGCAACATTCTATAGTTTAAAATCACTATAGGAGGTAACGAGAAATATAAAAAAATAGAAATCCAGAATTTAACAGATTTTGAGAAAAAAAGAAAAAGTATTTATATCGATATAACTAATGAAAAAATAAAAATAAACCAAATCGCCATAAAACACGAAGTTAGCCGTTTTACAGTTTCTAAAATTAAAAAATTTATAAATTTTAGTGGGATATTTAATGTCTCACACAAAAATAAAGGAAATAAATATAGACAAAAGTTTAGTGATGATCTTGTAGATTATGAAATTGAAAAAAATCAGAGATTTTAGTTCTTTTATTTTTGAACAACCTACAGATTAGAACTAGAAATGTTACTATGGCAGTTTATTATAGAACAAAAGGTTCAATAATGTCTTTAAAAACGCTTTACAGGCGCACCTTAAAAAAGGGGTTATGAAACAAGAACACTTGCACAAAGCGACTAGAAAAGAAGCTAAAAGAAATGTTAAAAAATATTTTAAATAACACAATTCCAGAAACAATATTTTATTATGCAATAAATAGTAGTGTTGAAAGGTCTTTTAAAACTGCTCAATTAAGTTATCCCATATGCTTTAAAATAAAGAATATAAAACATTGAACAGAAATTAGTAAAATTGAAGACCAATTAATAGATTACTTTAATTCTATATCTCCAAAATTAAAAAGAAATAGCAATAAAAACTGTTTTAGAAAAATAACTGAAGGCGATCCTGGTTGGATGTTGATTATCATTTTAAAAACAAAACTCATTTTGGTGCAGTTAAGTACCTAAACGAATATTATGCTCCAGTTGATACTAACGGCAATAGAGTTAATTTTTCAAAGAAAATAAAAGTTTTATTTTGTATGAACTCAAGTTGTGAATATTGTTTTAAAACTCCGGAAAATCGTTACAAAGCAAACAGTGATTAACTCACAAGAGATTTTTTAATAGGTAAAAATCTTGACATTTGAGACGATTTGGCTTATAAATTGAGTTTGATAGTCGTAACGCATAAGTCAGTAGTTTCGACATTTACGAACAAGTTTAATTACTTGATTAGAAATTTAGAAAAATTTGAATTAAATACATCAGGTTTAAAAGAAGAAATGAGCCACCTAAAATCAATGTTTAAAAGTACAATTAACCAATCCAAATATGAATAAATTTAAAAAATAAGGGCCGTAAGGTTAATTTAAAAATATATTACTATTTAATTTTTTTCAAAATATATAGATTGACAAAAAAAATAATAGCAAAGTGTCACACTTTGCTAATTTTCCTGATTACTAGTTTAAATTTTTAGGTCTTAAAAAATAAATTTGATATCATAAGTTTAATAAAAATTTTTAACTATAAAAATATTGCAATTTGATTAAGAATTAACACTTATATTACTTTTATAAAATTAATTAGAATTTTTTTAGCAATGATTGACCTGTCATTTCCTTTGGTTTCTGAATATTTAAATATTCAAGAATTGTGGGTGCAACATCACAAAGCGCCCCATTTTTTAATTCAATATTTTTATCAGTTGAAACAAATAAAACCGGACTTGTTGTATGTTTTGTTGCAGGTTTATTATTTTCATCCTCAGTTATTTCGGCATTTCCATGATCAGCAGTTATGAATCATGTTACTTTATCACGATTAGCTATCACGAATTTAAGAATTCGTTCAAATTGTTCATCTAGAAACTCAATTGCTTTTATTGTTGCTTGTAAATTTCCAGTATGACCCACCATATCTGGATTAGCATAATTCATGATAACAAAGTCATAATCATTAATTTTTTCAAGCAATTCGTCAGTTATTTCTTTAGCTGACATATGAGGATAATCAGCAAAGCTTGCAGCTTTGATACTATTTACTAAAATTCTATCTTCATTTTTATAAATAACTTCTTTTCCACCATCCATAAAGAAGGTGACATGCGCATATTTTTGAGTCTCTGCTAATCTTAATTGTTTTAGATTATTGGTGGCTAACACTTCTCCAAGCGGGTTATCTACTTGCATTTCTTTAAATGCGACTAAGGAATTAATACCCTCATATTTCATTAAAGAAGCAAAGAGATTTGGTTTTGTTTTGTTTTTAGGTTTATATTCATATAGTTTGCTATCTAAAATTAGATGACTAAGTTGTCTAGCACGATCTGGTCTAAAATTAAAGAAAAAAACATTATCATTTTCTTTTAAAAATAAGCCATTTTGGTTTTGTGCAGGGTAGAAAAACTCATCATAAATTCCTTGATTATATTGTTCGTTTATATACTTATTAATATCTTTATACTTGATGGGTGATTTACCAAGAATTGCTTCAAGTGCCAATTCATTTCTTTCGAATATTTGGTCACGGTCCATAGCATAAAAGCGCCCTGAAATGCTTGAAATCGGATAATTGAAATCTTCTGATAATTTTTTAAGTATTATCAATGAATCATTAATTGATTGTGGCTTGACATCTCGACCATCACCAAAAATATGAATTGAAACTTTTTTAAGTCCCTTGTGGTTGGCAAGTTTTATAATTTCAAATAAATGATTATCTAATGAATGTACACCGCCATTACTTAGCAAGCCCATTAAATGCAAAGTGGTATTGTTTGCTATTGAATTATCAATTAATTTATTTATTACTTCGTTTTTTTTAAAATCACCAGTCTCTATTGCTCTATTAATCAATGATAAACCAGTATATACAATTCTTCCTGCCCCGATGTTTAGATGGCCGACTTCTGAATTCCCAATTTGACCTTTTGGAAGGCCTACATATTCTCCAGATGCTTGCAAAACAGAATTAGGACACATTGCAAACAAATAATCAAATATTGGATGATAAGCCTGTGCAAAAGCATTTCCTTGTCTTACATTTCTAAGACCCAAACCATCAATTACTGTTAATATTACTTTTTTTTGATTTTCCATACATTACCTCTATAATAAAAAAATATATTTTTACTTATATAAATTTTATAATAAAACAAATGATGCTAAATCATTTTGATTGATTGAGGTGTTAAATTATAAAATATCTTAAAAAGATTGAGATTTGACTTTTTTTGGTCCATTTTTTCCTCTAATTATGTAAACTAAAGGCAAATGTAATATAATAAAAAATGTGTATCTATTGTGGACACACAAATCTTTATTTTTTAAACTTTATCAAAAGGTAAAAAATTTTATTAAATGATAAATTAATAAACTAAATTAAGGATAAGTATATATATGACTCCAAAAACAAAAAAAGCCCTAATTATTAGTGGTATTGTAGGCGGTATTGTTTTAGTACCTACAGTAGTTACGATAATTCCATATGGCGCTCAAATTTCATGATTTAAAAGAGAAACTCAAAAGAATCAAAGATATGAGAAAGAATATGTAGAAGCTAAGAAAGCAGCTGTTGAAGATGAAGCAAATAAGGCTTTAAAAGCTAAAATCGATGCTAAGGATGCTCAAATTGCAGACTTAACACAAAAAAGCCAAAAAGCTGATGAAGCAACTAAAGCAAAATTAGAACAAGAAATTAGAAATGCTGAAGCAGAACGTGCTCAACTTGACGATCAATATCAAGAAAATATTGAATCTAAAATTTTACCTATATTAGCAAAAATTGCTGAAGAAGGTGATTTGAGATACTACGAAGGTACCTTAAAAAATACAGCCGAATATGTAGTATTGTCATACAAAAAATTTCAAAGAGATTTAGCAAAACTTGCTTCTAGAGATGATTTAGATATAAATTATCCAAGCAAGGAAAATGCTCAAGAAATTATTAAGTTCTATCAAGATTGAATTAATACATTTTCGAAAATTAATTCAAGAAACCTAAACACTGCCTCAACAGCATGAGTAAGCGGATTAAAATATGAATGAGAAATAGCTAAAACAGTTTATGCATCAGAAAGCCGTTTACTTGGTGTTTGATTAGAATGAGGTCTATCTTCAGCATATCCTATCAATGCTTTTTATGACACAATTAGTTCAATTGATGAAGAGAGAGCTCCAAAGGTTCAAAAGAATCTTAAAGAAGGAATTGAATCTGATGTTGTTTTATCAAAAGTGGTTATCAAAAATAATGTAAGATCAATTTTATCTAATTTTTACCAAGATCAATTGAAAGAATTTTTAAATGGATCTGCTAATGAAATAAAAGTTACTGATCTTATTGCAAAAAATGAAGAATTAGCTAAATCAAGCCCAAAATTAGTGGAATTCCACAAATTCTATGCTAATGAATATTACAAGGCTTCTAAATCAGGTTTGGGTGAAAATCTAGCTGAATTAAAACTATATAAAACAAATGAAATCGACGAAAAAGAAAATCACGTTGAAGTATTTGATGGCAATGATGTTAAGACGGTTTATGGTGTTGGTTTAACTGAAAAAGACCTAAATGCTAAGAATGTTGGTTTAAATTCTATCGTAGGAAAACCAGGTGTAACAAATGGAGATAAGGTTTATAGTGGTATCTTAAAATTCTCTACTACTACAGATGATACAGCCCAAGACGTGTTTAATTCAGGTTATGAAACAACGACAACAGCTGCTAAAAATATGAAATTGACAGCCGCTGCAGTTGCTAAATTAATTACTGGAAAAGACAAAGGTGTATGAGCTCCAACAATTAAGTATGATGCTGATGGTCTTGGACCAAATCCAGTTGAAGAAGTTAAATTAAAAATTAGAGATGCTAATGGTGAAATCAATATTTCTGATTTCTACAAGTGATTAAACCAAGAACAATTCTTCTTTGGTCGTGAAGATGCTTCATATTACACAGAAGCTAAAAAACAAGATTTAGCAAAAGATCCTAAATTAGAGGATGCAAGACAAAATCTAAAAAGATTAGGATATGAGTTCTTAAAGACAAATAAAACCAAATATGGTTCAATTACAAATGAACAATTCTACTATGGAGCACTAGAAGCCTTCAAGGGTTACCATGAATTTAGAGATACTACAATTGATCATGGATATTCATATTTCCCTAAGAGTGTTCCAAGATACGGAATCACTTCATATGAATATAGAAGACGTGCTGAAGAAGGTGTTGGTGCATATAATGGTAATGCACAAGTTGAAAAAGATGGATTTGGTGCATTTACATTTAATGTTGATCCATACTACAGCTTACCAAAATGATCAGTAACTTCTTTTGCTAACCACGAAAGTGTTATGGGACACCACAACCAAATCTATTATGCTAAAAAGTTTTTAAAAACTATTGATGGATTAACTGTTGGAAATATCTTTGATTACACTTCATATGCAGAAGGTTGAGCTTTATTTATGGAATGATTCGGAATTGAATCAGGACTATACGGAACTCCTGACTTTGACAGCGAAGACTATTACGCTTTCCCAGTAAGTTTTAAACATTCAAATGGAATTACAAGCTTTGTTTCTTCAGCAATATCGCAAGATGAATCAGCTGTAACTGCTGCAGAAATTAAAGGAATGAAGGAATTACATGGTGGTGTATATTGAAGTTTAGTTGCATCAGAAGGCAAAAATAACTCAAGCGATGAAGAACACACTCTAAGAGCTGTTGAATTAGCTAATATGTTGCAATATTTTGGTGCTTTAAATGAAGCTCAATTACGTAACATGAGACGTGCTGTTGACCCTGCATACCATGGAAGAATTGAAGGAAAAGAAGATTTACCTGCCGGTGCATCAATTCAAGATGTTAGAAACTTCCTACATGCTAACTCAGCATTAGGAATTGGTGATATTACATCAGAATCAAAACGTTATCTAAACCTACCCGGACAAGCAACATCATATAATGCTGGTAAAGAAGCTATGTTGAAGCTATATGACAGAGTACGTCAATCAAAGGGACTTTCAAGAAAAGATTTTGTTACTGTCGAAGATAAGGCAAACATTAAAGAACTATTAAATCTAATGTTAGAAACAGGTGGATTACCTCTTGAAACTTTAAAGGAAATTGTAGAATTACATTACAAACTATAAGAGATTTAATTATTCTTTTTTAAAAAAACATCTAGCTAGTCTAGATGTTTTTAATTTTTCTTTCTTGTAGTGAAACTAAAACTCTGTATAGTATCAAAGATAAATATTTTTATGCTTTTTCATTTAAAATTAAGGTACCTGCAATTTTTGGCAGGAACTACTAAACATTGGATTTATATTTTTAAATTAGACATATAATAAAAGGATTTTAAATAATATATATGACTCAAAAAAACAAAAAAGCATTAATAATAACTTCGGTTGTTGGCACCTTAGTTGCAGCTCCTGTGATTTTTACTGTAATCCCTTTTGCTGCTCAAAATGCTTTATTTAGAAAAACAATTAATGAAAACAAGAAACTAGAAAGCGAATTAACAAATGCTGAGGCAAAGGCAGTTGAGGCAAATGTTGATACAAAAAATAATATTGAGGAAAAGAATACCAAACTAAAAGATTTAAACACAAAGTATAATGAATTGGATGATAAAAAGAGTGAACAAGCCACAAAAATTGCTAAAGAAATCGAAATGCTTGCTAGCGAAATTAGAAATCTTGAGTTAGAATACAAAGTAAACATTGATAATGCAATATTGCCTTATTTAGCTAAAATCGCCCAACATGGTGATGCTAAGTATTATGATAATAATTACAAACATACAGCTAGATATATTGTTCTTTCATATGATAAGTTTCAGAGAGAATTAGATGATTTGGCGGCAAATATTGATATATTCTATCCTGAAAAAGAAGATGTTGACAAGATTGTTAAATACTATCAAAAATGAATTGATTTATTTTCAAAAATTAACTCTAATAATCTCAATGTAACTACAACAGCCTGAGCAAGTGGATTGAAATATGATTGGGAAATCGCGCAAACCGTCTATGCTTCACAAGGGCGACTAGCAGGTGCATTTTATGAAGGTGGACCAACATCAGCTTACCCAGTTAATTCATTTTATAAAACTATTTTAAGAATAACTGGCGATAGAGCCGAAAAGATGCAAAGAAACTTAAATGAAGGAATGCAAGCTAATATTGTTTTATCAAAAGTTGTTATTAAAAACAATGTTAATATCATTTTATCAAGACATTATTCAAAGGAATTGCTAGAGTTTGCAAAAGGAACACAAGAATCAAAGTCTGTTATTGAGATAATTGATTCTAATAAAACTCTTGATGAAAAAACTAAGGCATTCCATAAATTTTATGCAACTGAATATTACAAAGCATCAACTACTGGTTTAGGCGAAAATTTAGAAGAGCTTAAGGTGTTTAAATCAAATGTAGTTAACGAATTAGAAAATACTATTGAAATTTTTGATAATTTAAGTAAAAAAGTTGTTTCAATTTACGGGCTTGGTTTAACCGAAAAAGATCTTGATGCTAAAAATGTTGGTTTATCAAGTATTCCTGGTGATGAGAAAAATACAACTGGTAAAAAGATATATGATGGTATTTTAAAATTTGCTACAACTTCAAATGATTCTGCACAGGACGTATTTAATTCGGGTTATGAAACAACAAAGACGGCTGTTAAGAACATGGAATTAACTGCAAAAGCAGTCGCTAGATTAATTACCGGAAATGAGAACGAGCCATGAACCCCAACTATTAAGTATGATTCTGATGGTGTTGGCCCACAAGAGGTTAAGGATGTTGTACTTGAAATAAGAGATGCAAATGGGAATATTAATTTGCCTGAGTTTTATAAATGATTAAACCAAGAACAGTTCTTTTTTGGTCGCGAAAATTCCTCATATTACACGCAAGAAAAGAAGAATGAATTAGAAAAAGACCCAAAATTACAAGATGCTATTAAAAATTTAAAGACTTTAGGTTATGAATTCTTAAAAGGTCAAAATTCTAAATATAGTTCAATTACAAATGACCAGTTTTATTACGGAGCTTTAGAAGCTTTTAAAGGTTATAATCAATTTAGAGACACTACTATTAACGAAGGATATTCTTATTTCCCTAAACAAGTGCCGAGATATGGAATTACTACATATGAATATTCAACTCGTTTAAGTTCAGGTGTCGGTGCATATAACGGAAGAGCTAAGGTTGAAAAAGACGGATTTGGTGCATTTACATTTAATGCGGACCCTTATTTTGGCTTGCCAAAATGGTCAGTAACTTCATTTGCTAATCACGAAAGTGTTATGGGACATCACAATCAAATATACTATGCGCAAAAATTTCTAAAAACTGTTGATGGGCTAACGATAGGAGACATTTTTAACTATACTTCATACAAGGAAGGTTGAGCTTTATTTATGGAATGATTTGGAATCGAGGCAGGTTTATATGGAACGCCTGACTTTGAAAATGAAGATTATTACGCTCTACCTGTTAGCTTCAAATCAGCAAAAGGAATTACAAGTTTTGTTAAAGCGACAAGACCACAATATGTAACTAACGAAGAAATTAAAGGAATGAAGGAACTACATGGTGGCGTGTATTGAAATTTAGTTGTTTCAAAAAACAAAATCGACGATGATAAATTGCATACTTTGAAAGCCGTTGAATTAGCTAATATGTTGCAATATTTTGGTGCTTTAAATGAAGCTCAATTGCGTAACATGAGACGTGCTGTTGATACTGCATATCATGGAGATATTAAAGGTACTGATGATTTACCAGCTGGCGCTTCAATTAATGACATAAGAAAATTCCTACATGCTAACTCAGCATTAGGAATTGGTGATATTACATCAGAATCAAAACGTTATTTAAATCTACCCGGACAAGCAACATCGTATAATTCAGGTAAAGAAGCAATGTTGAAACTATATGACAGAGTTCGTAAGTCAAAAGGCCTTTCAAGGGAAGAATTTGTATCAAATAAGGAAAACATTAAGGAATTTTTGAATTTATTATTAGAGACCGGTGCATTACCTCTCGAAACCTTGAAAGAAATTGTCGAATTACATTACAATTTATAATTTTATCTGCAAAATTAAAACTAGCCTTTTTGGCTGGTTTTTTTCTTATTAATTCTCAATCAAATCGTAACACTTTTATAGTTTAAAAATGTTTATTAAGCTTATGATATCAAATTTATTTTTAAGACTTAAAAATTAAACCAGTAATCAGGAAAAATTGGTAGTGTAGTAAATTTTGTGTAAATTTATCTCCTACTTACTTTTTGAGTAAGAGATTTGAGAATTTCAATATAGTAAAATGATTGAGAATTTACATAATGGATTTTTTTTAAAAAAAATGAATATAAAAAAAATTAGTATATAATTATATCCATAGCAACCATAACGAAGGGGCCCACCTGATTCCATTCCGAACTCAGCAGTTAAGACCTTCCGTGCCGAAAATACCATAAGGGAAGATAGGTCGTTGCTTTTTTTATTTCCTTTTTTTACTTTAAAGCATTGTAGGTAACTAAAAACTGATATTTATAAATTTATGAAATAATAATCTTCATGTTTTAAAAAAATATAAAAAAGTTATAACTAATTACTTTGGTAATTTCATTCTATTTACTATATAATATAGTTAATGATTGATTATATAAAATGTTATTTCCACATTTTAATGTAATAAAAAAGTCCTTAAAATAAGATAGATTTGAATATTTGCAATACAAATCAATCAGTTAACATGTAAATTTTAATTTAATTCTAGACTAATTTTAATTCTTAAAATAATAAATTTTTTTATAAAAAAGTTAATATTTTTCAAATTTTGTAATTAGTTATTTTTAAATAAATTTAAACATAAAATAAATGAGGTGTTTTTTATGAGGTTATTTAATTTATTGTTGAATGTGTTTTCGAGCGTTTTAATTCCAACAACCCCTGCCGTAATTAGTCGCCAGAGTGAGGATGTTCAAAATAAACAAGAGATTTTAGAAGCAAAAGATAGGACCACTGATATTCTTGATAATTCAATAATTCATAAGCCAACATCTGATGAAATCGAGAATTTGGCCGATTTAAATATTTTTTATTCTGCAATGACTTTAAAAACACAATATAACTTGTTGCATGCCTATAAAGTTTTGAAGAAATTACTCAAAATTAATGATTCTGCTGAAATTGATGAATTACCATATAAGAAATATAATGATGAATTAAATCTCGTTCCAGATAATGAACTTAATAATCAAACATCACATTATCACCCTGCATATTTAGCATATTATTGAAAAATATTTATTCCATTATTTAAACAGATATCATTTGATTATGAGGAATTTTTAAACAAACAAATAAAAAATAAAAATATTAATAGTGATGAAGCGGCAAGGAATGAACCAAAATTATTATCTATTTTTGATGAAATAGACCCTAAATATGAAGATGTTTATTTTGTTAGAGTTGTTGCTCTTGAATTTGAAGCATTTGAGTTGTTGAATAAACATAAACATAATGAAAAACTTGAAGAGCAAATAGACAAATTATTAAAAGTAGAAGATGGAACAAATCCATCTTCTCCACAGTATGTCAATACCTTAAAAAAAATTATTCCAATTATTGCCGAAATAAGAAACATCGCTGGAGAAAGTATAGCTAATAAGCTTTCAAAAGAAGTAGATAAGGAATTAATTAATGACAAGATTAGACTTGAAGCGTTAACAGCTGCCGTTAGAGCAAAAGGCTCAGATGAATATGAAAAAGATATTAAACAGCGAGCATTAAATGTTACAAAAAATACCTCAATGGAAGAATTAATTAAGCTTAGAGATGATGCTGAAAAAGTGTATGATACATTAAAAAGTAAAGCAGAAGAATCATTCCAAAAACTAAAAGAAAAAATGAAATTTCGTGAGCAAATAGATAATGCATGAAACGTTAAAGTTTTACAAAGAGTATACGGCGAGATTATTAAACAGCAAATTAGTGAGTTTAGAAAAGACGTAAAGGCAGTTGTGGAAAAAACTATTGGTTCAGATATGCATAACGATTTTGAAACGCGTTTATCAAATCAAAATTTAACTTTGGAACAATTGACTGTTATTTTTGAAGAAGCCAATAATGAATTTATTAATGAAAAAGAAAATGCTACTAGAATAGTAAATTCTATTCTTGATGAAGAAGTCAGAAGAGAAAATATTGAAAAAATAGAAAAATCAAACAATATTGCAGAATTGAAAAAAATTGCAGACGAAGCTAAGAAAATTAGAGCAAACGAAGATTTGCTAAACGCAAGAAAAAATGCTAAAGAGGCAGTTGACAAAACAGTTGGTTCATCAAAGCATGATGAATATCAAATGAGATTAGAAAAATCACAAGAGGAAATAGATAAACTTTTAGAATTAATAAAAGAAGCAAATCTTGAATATACTACTAAAAAAACAGAAGTTAACAAGATTTTGGAAAGCCTTGATGATAAAAAAGATTTTGTTGAAAAATTTAATAATGCTAACAATATAGAAAAGTTAGATGAATTGCAAAAGATTTTATTGGTTGAAAAGCAAGAACAGGATTTGATTAATTTAACTAAAAGAGCACAAAAAGCAGTTGACCAACTTGAAGGTTCTAGTCAATATGATGAATTTAAAAAAATGCTCGCTAATGCTATAGGCGATATGGCTAAACTTCTTAGTGTTGCTGAGAAAGCAGAAGCCATTTATAATGCTGAAAAGCAAAAAGTATTAGATATATATAATAAATTATTGGATAAAAAGGATTACCAAGCAAGAATTGACAGCGCAAAAAACATTGAGGCGCTAAAGCTTTTATTAAAAGAAATAACCCAAGAAAAAAAGTCGCAGGATAATGCCAAGATAAAAAAAGATGCTGTGGATGCTGTTAATAAGTTAGAAGGTTCTGATATAAAATCTCAATTTGATAAAGAATTAAAAGAAGGCCTTGATGATCCTGAAAAATTAAGTAATATTATTGAAAGAGCTAATAAAGAATTTAGCAAAGAGTTTGAAACAATTAATAAAGAATTAGATAAATTAAATGACTCAAATGTAAAGAAAAAAGAGCTAGAAAAATTAGCTAAAAAAGCTAAAAATGTAAAAGAATTAAGAAGCATAAAATTACAAATTCAAAAGGCCATTATTGAGCAAGAAAACAACAAGAAGGATGATCCAAAAAAAGATAATTCTAAAATAAATCAACCAAAAGAAGAAGAGAAAAACCCTAGTATTCCTAAAAAACCTGATATTTCTAAAAAAGATAGTAAATCTAAGGTTAATGTAGCCGCAATTGCAACCCCACTTGTGGTAATACCAACGTTGGCAGGAGCAAGCGTTGGCACTTGATATATGGTTAAACGCCATAGAAAGAATAAAAAAATGTAATTTTAATATAAAATAATGTGCAAACTTGTTTTGTAATTTCTAATTCAAAAAGCAAGTTTATCGATATAAAAATAACAATTTTAAAAAAATATTAAAAAATATTATAAAAAAATTTTTTTAATATATAATTATATTTACAGCAACCATAACGAAGGGGCCCACCTGATTCCATTCCGAACTCAGCAGTTAAGACCTTCCGTGCCGAAAATACCATAAGGGAAGATAGGTCGTTGCTTTTTTTATTTTATTTTTTTAAAAAATAGAAAGTAAAATTATATTATATGGTTAATAGAGAATTCGAGACCGAGGGAATAGTTCTAGAAATAATAAATTATGGTGATAATGATGCTATCATCCAAGCTTTGACACAATCGGGTGCTTGCTATTTTTTTGCCAAAGGAATACAAAATGTCGAATCCAAAAATAGAAGAAATTTATTATTATTAGGATTGGTAAATTTTGAATTAATAAGATCGAAATTTGTTGGTAACATGCCTAGACTAAAAAGAGCAACACTAGTTTCGTTTTTTCCATTGCAAGAAACCTTGCAAGATATATTTAATAAAGTTCATTACTTTTTAAAGCGAGCAGGTAAGCAAAACAATAATTTTTTATATGCTAGATATAGGGTTTTTTTAGAAAATGTTGAAAAAAAACCAAACCATAGTTTTATTTATATCTTATTAGCTTTTTTAGATATGTTTGGTTATAGGCAAAATTTAAGCTCATGTGTAGAGTGCGGAGATAAAGAACATATTGTAGATTTTGAATTTTATAAGGGAGGTTTTTTATGCCGAAACCACTCACAAAAAAGTAAGGATATAAATTTATTAAGAGGTTTGTATTGGATTGAAGCTGATTTTGAATATTTTAAGAGTAATATTGATGAAATTGATGTTATACAAATAATAAATATAGTTATTTCTTTTATGAAAACGATGATATAAAAACCCCTATTCTTCAAGGGGTTTTTCAACTTTTTTAGGTTTTTCTTTTTTAATTTGTTTATTTTTTTTATTTGCTGAGTTTTTTCTTATTATTTTTTTTGGTTTTGAATTTTTATTTTCAGTTTCAACTTGATTTGATTTTTTAGTATTGTTTTCTTTCTGCATCTTTTGTTTATTAATTTCAACTTGATCAACAAGAAGAATAGTAGGAATAATAACAACATTTCTTCTTTTGCTTTTATAAAAGAAAGGGTCAAGTCTATCGATAATTAATTGTTTAATTCTAGGTATCGTTCAATCTTTTTCGTTTTTAATTGTGTATAAAACCGCCCCGTGTACAAGTCTTTTTGCGTCTTCCACTAATTGCAATGAGTTTTTAACAAAAAATGCTCCTCTTGATACGATTCTTGGCTTTCCAAGAATTATATTTTTTTCTTTATTAATAGCCATTATTACATGGACAAAACCATTTTGTCCCAATTCCATTCTTTCTTTCATGATTTGTGAATTTGTTTTTGATAGAATGTTTCCATCTATAAATACAGGACCAAAATATACTTTTTCATTTGATAAAGAAATCATATGGTTTTGTAAATAATAAACGTCCCCCAACTTAGCAATAATAATGTTATTTGGTTTGATTCCTGATTCAATTGCTGTATAGCCATGAACCACACTCATTCTAAATTCACCATGATATGGCATGAAATATTTTGGTTTTGTTAATTCAAATATCTTTCGATGTTCATCACGGTATGCATGCCCTGAGGTGTGCAAGTAGCCATCAACACCATTTTCTCTTATAATTGCCCCTAGTTTATATAACCTATTAACTAATAACTCACATTTAGATCTATTTCCTGGTATTGGACTAGATGAAAAAATTATTGTGTCCTTAGGTTTGATTGATATATTTGGGTGTTTATCATATGACATCTTGGCTAGTCCCGCCATTTCTTCACCTTGGGAACCGGTTGTCAAAATTAGTAATTCATTGTCATTATATTTTGAAAGACTTTTTTTATCTATAAAGACTTCATCAGGCGCATTTATATAACCTAATCTTCTACCGATATCAATGTTATCGATCATTGATCTACCAAAAGCAATAACTTTTTTGCCTAATGAAGCACCGAGCTCAATGATTGCTTTTATTCTTGTAAGATTTGATGCAAATGCCGTAATGATGATTTTCTTTTCAGCTTCTAACATATATTTTTTTATGTCTTTTAATATATCGCTTTCTGATGGAGAATGGTTAGGGCGCATGGCGTTAGTTGAATCCGAAAATAAGACATCTAGCCCTTCTTCGCCAATCTTTTTTAGTTTTGAGAAATCGGTTAAATTGCCAATAGGTCGATAATCGAATCTAAAATCACCAGTCATCATTAATGATCCATTTGGAGTTTTGATTCTAACACCAAATGCGTCAGGAATTGAATGTTGAGCAGTTCATCAGTCAACACTACAATCACCAAAATCAGCCACAAGATCCCGGTTTATTTCAATAAACTGGACATTTACCTTAATTTTTATATCAGAAAACTTAAGTTTTAGATATTGAATAGCAATTCTTGGGGCATAAATTCTTTTTACATTTACTTGTTGAACCAAATATGGAACACCACCGATATGGTCTTCATGCCCGTGTGTTATGAAAAGTCCTTCAATTCTATCCTGGTTTTCAGCTAAATAAGTAAAATCTGGAATTGAACCGTTAATCCCGGTAACAAAACTATCGCAAAACTTAATTCCGGTATCAATAATAAAAATATGTTGGTCATATTCAATTATTAGTGTGCTTTTTCCAATTTCTTGCATTCCGCCTAAACCAAATATTTTTGTTGGTTTCATATTTTAACCCTCCAGATGAAATTATCTTGTGTACTTTATAAAAAAAGGAATTATTAAATAATACTTTATATAATTATATACATTATTAATATTTTTTAAAAATGGAGTAAAAAAAATGAAAAGTGAAGCAAAAATAAGTATAAGTTCATTTATTTTTAAGATTCTTGTTTTTATAGGTCTTATTATTTCTGGATACTTTATTTACACATCCGTGTCTAATTTTCTTGGTTCTGTTAATAACAAATTTGAGAGTTCGGATGTTAATCAGGCCTATAAAGGAATAAATGATTTTCTCAATGATATTATTAATCTACTCAAAGAAAATTTAAAATGATTTATTATTCTAGGTTTTTCCTTATTGGGTGCTATCTTAACTTGAATATTAGATGTTATTGTTCTTTCATTTGCTCCATGAAAAACTAATAAATTTGGGAAGACTATTTTGTTTTTATCAACAATTTTTCCTCTTTTTCCTATTTTTTGAATTATATCAATTATAGGGAATTTAGCAATTATGGCCAATAAGAATTCATATAAAAAGAGAGTAAAACAAAATGAATAAAAAAGAATTTGAAGAAAAAAAGAAATATGTAAAAAATGCATTCAAGGATGCTAAAAATGTTGTTAAGCGGGGAAATATGATAATGCTAGCCATAGGGTTATTATTAGGTACCTCGTTTGGCGCTGTAATATCTTCGCTAGCTAAGGATGTTATTCTTGCAGCTATTACATCTGTTTTTAATGTTAACGAGGTAAAGGACATTAAAATCGGCAATATTCTTATTGGTCAATTTCTTGCGGCACTTATTCAGTTTCTTATTGTTACAGTGGTTATATTTGTAAGCTTATTTTTAGTATATTTGATTAGGAATATCATTCAGTATCACAAGGCAAAAAAATTACCAATAGTTGAAGAAGTTGAGGAGCCAAAACCATTAACTACAGAGGAACTAATTTTAGAAGAACTTAAAAAGATTAATGTTGAACTTGCAAAAAATAAGAAGAGTGATGAAGAGAAATTAGTGCAAGAATAAAACCTAAGAATTGAATTGCGATTTACTGATTTATAGAGTATAAGCTTAATAGCTTATATTTTTTATTCTTTTTAAATTTCATTTATTTTTTACTTTAGGCTAAATAAAGCTATAACTATTTAAAAAAATAAAAAAATTGCTATAATTTTAGCGTGTTTTATATAACCAAAAAACACTTAAAAACTATAAAAAGTCTATCTAAAAATATTAAATATATAACCAAATAAACATAGGAGATTTTATAATATGCCAATGAATTTAAAAGGTCGTAGTTTAGATACAGCTCTAAACTTCACAACCGATGAAATCAATTACCTTTTAGATCTTTCTTGAGAATTAAAGAAAGCTAAAATGCAAGGGCTACATACTAACAATCGTCCTTTAACAGGAAAAAACATTGTTATTATGTTCCAAAAAGACTCAACAAGAACACGTTGTGCATTCGAAGTTGCTGCCGCTGATTTAGGGACAAGCTGTACATACATTGGACCTACAGGATCTAATTTTGGTAAAAAAGAATCAGTTGAAGATACAGCTATGGTTTTAGGCCAAATGTATGATGGTATTGAATTCCGTGGTTTTAAACAAACAGATGTTGAAGCACTTGCTAAATATTCAGGTGTTCCAGTTTGAAATGGCTTAACCGATGCTGAACACCCAACACAAATGTTAGCTGACTACTTAACATTTAAGGAATTCGTAGGTGATCTAAGAGGAAAGAAAATTGTTTTCGCAGGTGACATTAAAAACAATGTTGCTCGTTCATTAATGATTGGTGCTGCATTCTTTGGTGTTCATATTGTTTTATGTGGTCCTAAATCACAATGAGAAATTGTTAAAAGCGGACCAAACCATAAAGATGTTTATGAAGCTGTTCAAAAACTTTTTGAACGTAACGGTGGATCAGTTTCATTTTCAGATAACAAGATTGAAGCTGCTATGAATGCTGATGCTATTTATACAGACGTTTGAGTATCATTAGGTGAACCATTTGAACTATTTGAATCACGTATTCAAGAACTTGGTGCATTTCAAGTTGATATGGCTATGATGAAAGCAGCAAAAGAAAGTGTTATTTTCTTGCACTGTTTACCTGCATTCCATGATGATAAAACTTTATTCTCATCAGAAATCAAAGAAAAACTTGGACAAAAATACCCAGTTGTTGCAACCGGAGCTATGGAAGTTACTGACGAAGTATTCCAATCAAAATACAATAAATCAATTCAACAAGCTGGAAACCGTATGCACACAATTAAGGCTGTTATTCTAGCTACAATAGGATATTAATTATGAGTAGAATCGTTATTGCCTTAGGTGGGAATGCGTTAGGAAATAATCCTGCAGAACAAAAAGAATTAGTTAAAATTCCTGCGAAAAAAATTGCTGAATTAGTTAAGGCCGGCCATGAAGTTATTGTTGGCCACGGAAATGGGCCACAAGTTGGCATGATTTTCAATGGTTTTGTTAGTGCTGCATCAGTTAATCCTAAATCACCATTAGTTCCTTTACCAGAAGCTGGCGCTATGTCACAAGGATACATTGGATACCATATGGTTAATGCAATTACCAATGCATTTAAGGAAGAAGGATTAGAAGAAAAAGAAGTATTATATCTATTGACTCAAACTTTAGTAGATCCAATGGATCCTGCATTCAAAAATCCTACAAAACCTATTGGTCCTTTCTTTATGACAAGAGAAGAAGCAGAAATGGCTAATCCTAATAGTGTTATTGTCGAAGATGCTGGACGTGGTTTTAGAAAGGTTGTCGCTTCGCCAAAACCAATTAACTTTGTTGGTATTAACCAAATGAAGAACGCTATTGAAGCTGGAGCTACTGTTATCGTTGGTGGTGGTGGTGGTATCCCTACTGTTAAGGATGAAAATGGTTTTATCAATGGAGTTGATGGAGTTATTGACAAGGATTTTGCTTTAGCAAAAATGGCTGCCTTAACAAATGCAGATTACTTTATTGTTTTAACTGCAGTTGACTACGTTAAAGTAAACTACGGAAAACCAGAACAAAAAGATCTAAAACACGCAACAAAAGCTGATCTTGAAAAATACATCGAAGAAAAACAATTTGCTCCTGGAAGTATGTTACCAAAGGTGCAAGCTGCTATTAAGTTTGTTGAAGAAGGCGGAAAGGCTGCATTCATCGGAGATTTAAAAGATTTAGAAGACATTATTGCCGAAAAAATTGGTACAAAAGTTACTTTAAATTAATTTTAAATTTATATATAAAAAAGTTGGGACGCAATCCCAACTATTTTATTTTGTTATTTTTTTGATTGTACAATTCATACAAACAAATGGCGGTAGCAGCAGAAACATTTAATGACTGAACAGAATCAAAATCTTGTTGTATATAAATCACTTCATCTGCATGTTTTAGTAATGTTTTTGATACTCCGCTTTCTTCATTACCCATAATTAGGGCAACAGGAAAGCTAAAACTTGTATTTGATATTGTTTTGGCTTTTTTATCTAGTGCTGTTGCATATATTCAAAAACCATTATTTTTTAGGTTTTCAATAGCTTCAAACAAGCTAGCAACCTTGATGATTTTGATATTTTTAAATCCACCGGACGAGGTTTTTAAAACAGCCGGAGTTATGTCTACACTTCTGTTTTTAGGTATGATAATATGTCTTATTCCAAAAACATTAGCTGAACGAATTATTGCTCCGAAGTTTTGTGGATCTTGTATATGATCTAAAATTAAAATTGTCTCAGCCTTATCCTTATAAATTGAACCAAGATCATGATAATTAAAACTTTCAATTTCTGCAATATAACCTTGATGATTACCATTGACTATCTTATTCATTTCACTTGCTGGTAGATAGGTTATATTTTTGGCTTTAATTTTATTATTTTGTAATCCCTTTAATAGAAATATCTTTTTAATAGGAAAATCATTTTCAATAGCTTCAAGGACTGAATTTTTTCCATATATAAAGTTTTTCATTATATTAATTTCTTATCCTTTAATATTTTTCTTAGATTATCGGCCTGTATATATTTTTTTTCATCTAATAATTTTTGTCATTGATTATAAAGAGCGAGGTCTTTGCTACTGATTTTTTTATTTGTAAAACTAAAACCAAGAATTTTCATTATTTCTAGGAATGTATTAAAGTTTTCTTCTATTTTTGAAAGTTGTATTATTTCCTTATTTGCTTGCGCAAAATTCAATTTTGCACACAATTTAATTATTTCATCAACTTTATTTTTATTAATTTTATAAGTATTGTTTTTTAATTGGACAGTATTATTAATGACAATAAACTTATTTATAAGTTTCTGCAATGAATCAAATAATTCATCGCTAACATTTATCGGCTTAGCATAATTGGTACTTAATATCATTAGCTTATAAGTATCCGGATGGTATTTTTTTAAAAAATCATGGGGAAAAATAAGATTTCCTATTGACTTAGACATTTTTTGATTCTTATAGTTTAGTGTTCCAAAATGAATTCAGTCGTGTGAAAGAGGCTTATTGTATATCGAATAATGTTGAATATTTTCATTTTCATGGTGCGGAAAAATTAGATCAATACCTCCACCATGGATATCAATAGTTTCGCCTTTGAAATATTTTGATATGAAACAACTACATTCAGTATGCCAACCAGGACGTCCCGGGCCAAAAGGGCTTTCAAATTTTATACCAATATTAGTTTCCTTTCATAAAGCAAAGTCTTGCTTATTTTTTTTATTTAATTCATTATTATCATCATCTGATATTAAATTTTCAATTTTTTGTTTGCTAACAGAACCATAGAATTCCTTAAATTTTAAGACATCAAAAAAAACGTTGCCGCCTACTTTATATGCTGCTTTTTTATCTATCATTTTTTGTATATATTCATACATATCATTTAATGAATCAGTAACTCTAACTATTTTATTTGGCATTT
The DNA here is from genome assembly GCF_053851595.1 of Mycoplasma sp. 527. Taxonomy (NCBI): domain Bacteria; kingdom Bacillati; phylum Mycoplasmatota; class Mollicutes; order Mycoplasmatales; family Mycoplasmataceae; genus Mycoplasma; species Mycoplasma sp. 527. Next base: position 25,850 of record NZ_JBSQAY010000003.1, read on the forward strand.
CAAGATTAAACAATTTGAATAAATCAAGATAATATTCTTCATATTTTTTTGCTATTTCTAGTTCGCTTTTGTTTTCATCTATAGCCTTTTTAATAATTTTGTCATCTATATCAGTTATATTATTAAGATAAAATATTTCTTCTCCTAGAAATCTTTGGGCTCTTATAAGGATATCAAATGTAACACATGGTCTTATATTTCCAATATGAGGATAGTTATAAACTGTTGGACCACATAAATAATATTTTTTCATGAAAACATTATATATGATATATCCTTAAAATAAACAATTTATTATATAATAATAAATTATGGAAATTATGGAATCGGCAAAAGAAATTATTATATGTTCAATTAAAGAAGCATTGAACAAATTAAAGATAAATAAACCTGTAGTATTAACGGAGGCTAAAAACTACGGAGATTATTCTACCAATATTGCATTAACATTGCAAAAAGAATTAGGCAAAAAGGCAATTGAAATTGCCCAAGAGATTGTTAAAAATATTGATTTAAATAAATTTAGTCAAATTAGTGAAATTAAAATAGCAGAGCCTGGATTTATTAATTTTTGAGTATCTAATTCAGTTTTTGCAGATACAGTTAATTTAATCAATAAACTTGGAAAAAATTTTGGAAGTCTTTCTAAGGAAGGAAAAGGAAAGATTAATGTAGAATTTGTATCTGCAAATCCTACTGGCTATCTACATATTGGTCATGCTAGAAATGCCGCAATTGGAGCTACACTATGCAACATTTTAGAAAAAGCCGGACACCAAGTTATTAGGGAATATTTGGTAAATGATTATGGTAACCAAATGAATAAATTAGCAGTATCAATTTATTCAAGATATCAACAAATATTTAATCCTTCATATGAACTACCAGAAGATGCTTATCGCGGTGGTGATGTTATAGAATTTGCACAAGCATTTTATGAAATGCATAACGAAGAATATAAGGGTGTAGAATATACACCTGAAATCGAATTATTATTTAGAGATTTTGGTAGAACATTTGCTCTAAAAAATATTGAAGAAGATCTAAAGAAATTTGGTGTGTGATTTGATATATATACTTCAGAAAAAGCGCAATATGAAAATGATTTGGTTTGACCTGCTATAAGAAGATTAAAAACCACCTACGTAAAAGATGGGGCAACATGATTAAAAACCACAAGTGGTGGCAAAGATGATAAGGATAGAGTTATTATTAAAAGAAATGGTGATTCAACCTATCTTTGTGCAGATATTGCTTATCATGAACAAAAATTTAGACAACTTGAAGACTCAGAAAAAGGAATTATTATTGATGTTTGAGGAGCGGATCACTCTGGTTATGTTGAACGTGTCAAGTTTGCGTTTGAAGATCTAGGATACCGTAGAGATCAATTAGAAATTATTTTATTCCAATTAATAAGAGTTATGAAAGACGGCAAAGAAATTAAAATGTCTAAACGTCTGGGAACGTCTTTAACATTAAGAGAATTAATGAATGAAGTTGGCAAGGATGCAATTAGATTTTTCTTGATCGAAAGATCATACAATTCAAAAATTGATTTTGATATTAAAAAAGTTACAAGTACAGATGAATCCAATTCGATGTATATTATTAAATATGCTCATGCTCGTTGTGCTCAATTATTGCAAAAATTTAATTATGTTAACCCTATAGCAACCAATCTAACGGATGAATTTTCACAAAAATTAGTAGCTCAATTGAAGGAATACCCAGACTTAATTAGTACAATGGCTAAAACATACAAGGTTAATTTATTGCCACCATATTTACTAAAATTGGCTAGAGCATTTAATTCATTTTATTCAAATGTTAAGGTTATTGGATCTCAAAACGAGGAAAGCTATGTGGCTTTAGTTAAAGCTATTAAAATAGTTTTATTTGATGCGATGAAGTTAATGGATTTAGAAACTCCTGAAAAAATGTAGCTTTTGTTCTAAAATATAATTATTTAACACCACTTGATTGGTGTTTTTTTATTGCTTCTAGAGGTCAAAAGAATAAATAAAAAATGGCGGGTAAGAGAGGATTTGAACCTCCGCGGGTGCTTTATACACCCCTACAGTCTTAGCAGGACCGCCTCTTCGACCACTTGAGTACTTACCCATACCTATTTTAAGCATTGTTAATTATATACTAATATAAGTTAATTTATGTGAAATAATAAGGAAGACAAGTAAATATTTATTATTTTATTCTTTTTGGAGGATAAATTTCCTTAATATTATCTGACCATATTCCCAATTTTTTGTATCTTGCTTCTTTTTCATTATTCTTTAATCAAAAATAAAAGTTTTCATTTTTTGTGTAATATTTGCTTCTTTTATCAAGAGATATATAAGAAACTTTGCTAAAGCCGTTTTTTATGAGTTCTTTATTGATGCAAATTATTGAACCGTCGTTTTTATAAACTAAAATTATTGCGACAATTCGACCATAAGCATCAAAGAATTTCTTATTTTCATCCTTATTTTGGTCACTAATTGTTGTTTGGGGAATTACTCAAATTTTTTTTGCTTCAAGAAGATTTCTTGTTGTAAAGTTTTTTGCAATCTTACCATATTTAAATTGTAACCCAACTGTTGGTTCAAATTTTTGTCCTACTTTTTTCCATGTTTCTGGTGTATCGATACCAGAAAACCTGAATCTAAAAGTTTTATTATTTTTTATGTTTTTTAATTCAGCAGTATCACCATCATTTATCTTAAAAGCAGATACTTCGGTGGCATTGTTTTCTCTAAAATCATTAGATAGAAGGTATTCTTTGTTATTAACATAAATAGATTTACTAGTTAGGTATATTTCTTTGTCTTTGCTATCTTCTGCACTTATATCTTTTTTATCTTGACTATTCTCGTTGCTATCTATTTTGGAATTGTTATTAAAAATTTCATCAAGGTCACCATTATTTATTTTATTATCATTAATTTGGAAATCTTTAAATAAGAATTTTAATAACGATATTTCTTGTGCGCTTCATTGTGAAAGTTTTTTTGTATAAGTTTTTCTTATTTTTTTAGCTAAAATAATGAATTTTTTAATTATTGAGTCAAAGACTTCTGTATCAATAACCTTCTTAAAGGAAAGCAAAGATCTAATTTTTAAAAACGCTGTAGTTATTTGACTGTGTTCTTTCTTATTTAATAGGCTATGCTTATTGAAGATAGAAATTCAAATTTCATTTATTACTTTTAATTTATTCGCTAATTTATCAATATTTATTGGTAATGCTTGATTATTTATGGGAAATTTTTTTATGTCTTCTAGAATAATTATTAGTTGCTTTAAAAAGGTTTGATCTTTTTTTCTTGAATAGCTTTTTGAATCCTTGTTTGTAATGTCTGCAATTTCATTACATAACTTTAAATCTATGACATTTTTACTAATTGTATTTTTATATTCGGTTATTTTTCTTAATAGTTTCTGTGTATCGTTATTTTTTTCTATTGTGCATTGAACTAGCATATAGCTAGCTATCGGAAGGCTAGGAGCTATTAGACTTGATAATAAAAATCTTTTTATATTTTTTTTCATTAGTATTTGGTTAATATCTCCAATGCTTTATTGTAAATAGCCATATTACTATTTTTATAAAGTTTTCTCGGATTATAGTTTTTGTTTTCCATTATATTATTGTTTTTAAGAAAGTGTTCAAGTGCCTTTGCATTCTCTATTTGTAACTCAGTATTTATATTAATTTTTGCAATGCCATTTTGAATGCATTTTTTGATATCTGCATCACTAATTCCCGAACCGCCATGTAAGACAAGCGGCATTTGAAGAGCTTGATTTAGTTGATTTAGTAATTCGAAGTTTATACCTTTTCAATTTTTTGGATATTCCCCATGAATATTGCCAATACCAATAGCAAGCATATCAATACCCACATTTTTAAACTCAATTGCTTCTTCAATTTTTGTATATACAACGTCACTGACGATACCATCCTCCGTTCCTCCTATTCTTCCAATTTCACACTCAAGTGAAATATTTTTTTTCTGGCATATTTTATAAAGCTTTTTTGTTATATTGAGATTTTCAAGAAATGGTAATTTACTTCCGTCAAACATTATAGATGAAAAATTTGCATCGATTGCTTTAATACAATCGTTATATGTTCCGTGATCTAAATGAAGACAAACGGGAATTGTTATTTTTAAATCCTGTATTAAAGAATTCACGACACTATAGCAAACATTGTAACCGCCAAAATATTTAGCAGCAGATGAACTCACTCCCAAAATAATCGGTTTATTTGCATTGTTAGCAGCAAGTAAAACTTGCTTAGTTCATTCTAAATTGTTAATATTAATATGGAACACAACATCTTTGTTTTTATATGCTTTTTTTAATAATTCTTTTGCATTAACTATCATAAACAAAATAAAAAACCAAACAAAATAAGTTTAGTTTTTATAGTCAGGTCTAATTGTTGTTCATGTTCCATCGGCATTGTGAAAGAATCTTCCATCTACAGTTAGTAAACGGTATAATTCCCCGCGTTTTTTTAGTAAAATTTCTTCATCAGTACTAGTATCAATACTTTCACTTCTTCATCTTTCTAATAGAATTTTTTGTATTGAATTAAATAAATTATAGAAATCTAAATTTTGTTTTTCATTTAGAATTTCTTCAGTAATATCAAGTAATGTTTTATATTCTTTTTCTTCTGTCATATAACCTCTTTATTTACAATAAGTATATATTTTACCTTGTATTAAATATATTATAATTATAAATACTTATTATTTAAATTTATTAGGAATTTTAAAAATATGAAATGTTAAAAAAATTCTATTTTTTCAACTAATAATAAGGTCTAAAAACTTAAAAATTCCGGCATTGTCAAGTCTCAAATCTCTTATTTTATTTTATTATTTTTTATTTTTTAGTTTAAATTAGTATAAAAACCCAAAAAATAAAAGTGTAGTATAATTAATATTGTATAAATAGAGCATTTATTTGCACTTTTTTATACGCTAAATAACATCACTTATTTGAAAGGGAAACAAATGTCTGTATTTGACAGTAAATTTAAAGGAATTCACGTTTATTCAGAAATCGGAGAATTAGAATCGGTTTTAGTTCACGAACCAGGGCGTGAAATTGACTACATTACACCAGCTAGACTAGATGAATTATTATTCTCAGCTATCTTAGAAAGTCATGATGCAAGAAAAGAACACAAACAATTTGTATCAGAATTAAAAGCTAACGACATCAATGTTGTTGAACTAACTGACTTAGTTGCAGAAACATATGATTTAGCATCACAAGAAGCTAAAGACAAATTAATTGAAGAATTTTTAGAAGACTCAGAACCTGTTCTTTCAGAAGAACACAAAATGGTTGTAAGAAACTTCTTAAAATCAAAAATGTCATCAAGAGAATTAGTTGAAATTATGATGGCTGGAATCACCAAGTATGATTTAGGTATTGAAGCAGATCACGAATTAATCGTTGACCCAATGCCAAACCTATACTTTACCCGTGACCCATTTGCATCAGTTGGTAATGGTGTAACAATTCACTACATGCGTTACAAAGTTAGACAACGTGAAACATTATTCTCAAGGTTTGTATTTTCAAATCACCCTAAACTTGTAAACACACCATGATACTACGACCCATCTCTAAAATTATCAATCGAAGGTGGAGACGTATTCATCTACAACAACGAAACCTTAGTAGTTGGTGTTTCAGAAAGAACCGATTTACAAACAATAACCTTGTTAGCTAAGAATATTGTTGCTAATAAAGAATGTGAATTCAAACGTATTGTTGCAATCAATGTTCCTAAATGAACAAACTTGATGCACTTAGACACATGACTAACAATGTTGGACAAGGATAAATTCCTATACTCGCCTATTGCTAATGATGTATTTAAATTCTGAGACTATGATTTAGTAAATGGTGGAGAAGAACCACAACCAATGGAAAATGGTTTACCACTAGAACAATTATTAGAATCAATTATTAACAAAAAACCTATCTTAATTCCAATTGCTGGTGAAGGTGCTTCACAAATGGAAATTGAAAGAGAAACTCACTTTGATGGTACAAACTATCTAGCAATTAGACCAGGTGTTGTTATTGGTTATTCACGTAACGAAAAGACAAACGCTGCCTTAGAAGCTGCTGGAATCAAGGTTCTTCCATTCCATGGTAACCAATTATCATTAGGTATGGGTAATGCACGTTGCATGTCAATGCCTTTATCACGTAAAGATGTTATGTGATAGTAACTATCTAAAATTATTGAATTTTATATATTAAAAATCCTCAGCAATAAGCTGGGGATATTTTTTTGATTTAAATTTTAGGGTTTAGCTTAATAGTTTTAAGCTTATCTACTTCAAGTTTTGTTATGAAATCATGCTTTATATCACCTGAAAATTCTTTTGGATCATATTCACTTTCGCCTCTAAACAAGATAATTTGGTTACCCCTGTTTTCAGAATTGTCACTTTCGACAATATGAATAAAATTAATTCCAATTAAATTAAATCTTGAATCTATTACCATCGAACCGCTTGAACCGCTATCAAGTGATTCGTTCTTTTCATTGTCAAGATATAGTGTTGTCATCTGTTGGAGAATATTTTTAGGCATTCCGTGTTCAGGTGCTTTTCCAAATGGTTTTTCATAGTCCATTCATTTATTGTCTATACTATTTCAATCTTTGTTTTCTTTTTCGTTATATCTTACCCATAAGCTATTAAAGTTATCTTTGTTATTTTTATCATTATCAACAACACGGTTTTTTGTTTCAATATAGCCACCTTGTGATCTGGCAGCATTTAATTTAATTGTTCCATCGACATCTGGAAAACCGAGCACAAAATGAGTTTGGATGGGGCTCTCGTGATTCTTTTGCTTATTTGTTTCATTACCAAAACCAATATATCAATCCTTTTCGGCTGGTGTGTCTAAAATTTCATATAGGGTAGGAAATAGATCTCTTATATTATTTTTAGTGAATCTTAGTTTAAGAATTGCAAAATCAGCTCCGCCATTTTTAACTGTCCCAAGGCGGTTATTGGCATCTGTGAGTTCATCAAAGAAATTTGTGACAGCCCGATTTGCTCTTAATCCTTTCGAGCTAAATCTTGGAGTGTAGTATATCCAATCTAAATACTGACTTTTTGTATCAGTACCCTGATGTGTGTTTAGCGGTTTTTTAAAGTATTTTTGATAATCATTAATAATTTCACCATTATCCGCAGTTTCATAGTTATGCTTATTGAAATTAAAATTAGGGTCTAGTCTTCCAACAAAGTTATTAATATTTTTTTTATCTGTATTTTTGTTGTACACAATACTTTTGTCAAAGATATGAGTTAATGATGCAACGTGGGCATTGGTTGCAACTAAAAATTCATATTCTTCGCCACCATTTTTATTGGTTGTTATTTTATTATCAATTCTATCTACAATTCATGCTGTTCCAGAAGTACTTGTATAGCGCTGCGAAGGATTTCCTCCAAAGGGTGGCCGTACTGTATAAATACCTTTATAATTTAGTGAGAATGACCTATCATAGATGTATTGATAAAAATCATCATTTTTTCTTAGCAATGAATTGCTTGTGTTAAGTGTTAGATGTCTAAATTGTGTAGATTTAGTTTTAAATAATAATGTTATTTCGCCACTTAAATCATTATGTTTAGCCTTTATTTCTTCAATTTCTTGATTAAAGTCTATCATTTTTTTGATTGTATCTAAGTCGATATAATAAAGAAACTGACTTAGATTAGATGGAAGATAGCCAAAAGGGTTATTTCTTATAATTCCCTTAATTTTATTAGCAATATTCTCATCTTGTTTAATTTCGATAGAATTGTTGGGTATAGTATCAAAAGTGTCAAGGAACAAAGCTTTCATCATATGTTCTTTATTGTACCCATTAAAGAATTGACGTCATTTTTGTTCATCATTATCACCATATTCTCCATATATGCCAACTTCCTTAAGATAGTTTAAAAAACCAAGATCTAGGCGATTATTTGATAAATCTAAACCGGTGTTGTTATTCGCTGTTTTTAGATAGTTTTTAAATTCTTGAAGTTTCTTTTTATAATAAGGTGTTTGGGTGACAATAGCATTGGCATCATTGAATTTTTGTGTAGATTTATTGAATATTAAATCAAATCCTAGACTGTGCTTTGGTGAATCGGTTTTAGAATTATTAGTTGTTGAGTTTATATCGGTATTAAGTTTTTGAAGCTCATGGTTTCTAATAACCTTCTTAAATTTTTGGCTTAGATTATATAACTGTGTTTTAAATTCTTTTAGGGCATCATTTAATTCATCGATGTTATTATTGTAATCTCTTTGGCGGTCGCGATATTTTATTAAGTTTGTATATGCTATTGCAAGCTTATGGCGTTCATCGACCAATTCAGGATCATTATCTGTTTTTTCAAAGAATTCATTTACTGTTGATATTTGTTTTTGAGCTTCGGCAAGTAATGCTTGACTATCATTTATTTTTTCATAGTTAGGAGCAGGTACATCTATGCCTGGTGATGGGGTTATATCCGGCACGTTTGGAGATGGTATTTGTGGTGCTTCATTTGGATTATTATTTTGCTTGTTTATTTCATTATCAATTTTTTGTGATAACTCGCCAAAAAGATCGCGATAATCATTATTTGCGAAAGAAATTTTTTCTAGTTCATTTTTTAGTTTTTCTTGTTTATTAATGTTATGAATTGAAGATATATCATTATATAGTTTTGCTTTTGATTTATAAAAATCACTATTTTTTATATTTTTAGAAGTTTTAATTAAGGTTGATAATTTGTTTTTGATTGTTATTTCAATGTTAAGAGCATTTACATACGCAATTGCTTCTTGGTTATATTCACCAAAGATACTATTGGCATCATTGCTAATTTGTTCTAGCTCATCTTCAGTTATATTGCCTTTTTTAATTTCATTTTGGTATTCATTATATTTAGGTGATCCATCAAGCTTTTCTATGTTTTTAGCAGTTTTGTCTAAAATTTTTTGAATTTCATTATCTAACTTTTTAATGATGTTGTCAATTTCTTTTGCATTAATATTTTGTTGGTTTAGTTGGTCTGACAACTCTTTTTTTAATGGATTTTTACTAGAAAGTCTTGAAATTAATTCTAATAATTTTTGCACATCCGGTTTCATTTGATGAGCAAGAATTTTTGCTTTAATATCTAATATTTTTTCTTCATTATCAGCACTACTTAATTCGGTTTTTAATTGCTTTTTTAAATTATCATCTTGAAAGGAATCAAGCAATATTTCTACATCGGATTTTAGTTTATTTAAGTAACTATTAACTTGATTTTTAATATCATTAAAATCGTCGACGTTTGCGTCTTTATTACTAAATTTTTGTTTTAATTCTTTGTATTTTTGCTTTGTTTTAGAAAGTTTATTAAGCAAAATTAACACTTCTTGTTTTAGAGTTGCTTTGTTTATTTCTAAATCTAGCAATTTTGAAACTTCTTCGATATTTTTGTTCGTAGCTAATTTAGCTTTATTTGTTAGTTCTTCTTTATCATTGTTAGAAATATCAGATGCATTAATTTTTTCGATTAGGGCATTTATTTTATTTTTTAATAGTTGATCCTCAGTACTTATTTTTGATAGGAAATCAATAATATTTTTTTTAATTAGATTTATTTCTTCTAGTGTTTTGGCTTCACTTATTTGGATGATAAATTTTTCTTTTTTATCCTTACTTAAATCTTTTATCAAGGCATTTAGTTCTATTTTAGCTAATTCCAAACTTTTTGTTTTTTCTTGCAATATTAATTGTCTGTTAGTTTCTTCTAAAATATTTTTTAGGTTTGCAGCATTATTGTTATTTTGAAAACGATTGAGAAGATTGTTTTTTATTTCGTTGTTTTTTAATTGATTAATTTTTGATAAAACAAATGCTCTATCTTCTTCTATCTGCTTTTTTATGTTTTTTAAAATAATTTGTAGAGTAGCATAATTTTTAGGCGAATATTGTCTAAATTTAGGATCATTAATTTGTTTTAAAAAATCTCTTTTGCTATCCTCATTCACTATGTTTGCAACTAAATTTTTAGCAGCCGTGATTAAGTCTTGTGTTTCTTGCTGCTGTTTGTTGTTTTTTAAAAAAGTAGCATATCCTATTCCTGCAGCAGCCCCTATAATACCTAACATTGAAACAGTGGAAATACTTGCTATTAAAATCTTCTTCTTTTTGCTTTTTTGCATAAAAAACCTCAATATTAAATTTTTATCTTGTGTAAAAGTGTTTTTATTATACCTAATTTTTACTTCTATTAAGCTAAAAAAGAAATGTATTTTTATACAAAAAAATTTTGAATTATCATAACAAAACGCCCTATTGTTGATCAAATTCAAATTTAAATTTCTATTTTTTTATATTTGTCAATCCTTTGGTATGCACTGAATCATTTACATAATTAATCCACCATATAAATTTCAGTCTTCTAACTTATTATTTTTTTACTAAAATTGTGTTAAAATTTGAAAGTACTTTTTATAAAAGTATCGATAGATTATGAAAAAACAAAATTAATTTATCAAACACTATTGTGAATTCAATCGCATGTGCCTTTTTTGGTGTTGATTGTTAGAAACAATAGGGAGAAAAAAACAAACTTATTTTTATTTATATCTTAAAAAGGAGATTAAAAAAATGACAACAGAACAAAAACAAGTTGAACAAAAGCCAGTTGAACAAAAAACTGCAGTATCTAGCGAACCCGTTATTGTTTCAAGAGAAAAATTATTAGAAGCAGGAACATATTTTGGTCATAGAGTAAGCCGTTGAAATCCAAAGATGAAACAATACATTTATGGAAAAAGATCAGGTATACATATTATCGATATTGCTAAAACTCAAAAAACTTTAGAATATGCATACAAACTATTAAATAAAATGGCTCAAAAACCAATCTCATTTATTTGAGTTGGTACTAAAAAACAAGCTAAATCTGCTATTGAAGCAGCAGCAGCAAGAACTAATTCAGTTTATGTTACTGAACGTTGATTGGGCGGAACTTTAACAAATTCGCAAACAATTTTTAAGAGCGTTAAGGAACTTGATAGATTAGAAGCTTTGCAAAAAAATGGATATCAAGGATATACTAAAAAAGAAGGTCTTCTAAACGATAAGAAGATTGCTAAGTTACAAAAGAACCTTGGTGGTATTAGAAAACTAGCTAACAAGGCGCAGATGCCACAAGTTATGATTGTTGCTTCACCTGTTGAAGATGAAATTGCTATTAGAGAAGCAAAGAGAAAAGGTTTAAAAGTTTTTGCAATTCATGATACAAATTCAAATCCAGATTTAGTAGATTTTGTTATTCCAGCAAACGATGACTCGGCAAAATCATTAACTTTAATTATTACAATTTTAGCTGATGCTATTGCTTCTGCTAGAGGTGGTTCTCAATTATTTGCTTATAAAACTAATGAGGAAATTGTTTTACCAGAAGATCCTAGAACAAGCGAAATGAGAGAAATGAGAGAAAGAAGATTTAATAAACCAGTAGAATCTTCGAAAACACCTGAGGAAAAATAAATTATCTCAAAGTATAAGAAAGGGTATATATGTCAATCGATTTAAATAAAATTAAAGAATTAAGAGAAAGAACGAATTTAGGATTTTTAGATGTTAAAAAAGCGCTTGAGGCTAATGACAATGATGTTGAAAAATCAATCGACTGATTACAAGAAAGAGGAATTTTAAAGGCTGCTAAAAAAGCTGGAAGAATCGCAGCCGAAGGTATCGTTAGAGCTGTTGTTAAAGATAACGTTGCAGTTATATTTGAACTTAATTCTGAAACAGATTTTGTTTCTAAAAATGAATTATTTATTGAATTAGCAAATAAAATCGGTGAATCATTGTTGGTAAATGATTTTACCAGTGATGAAGAATTACAGGCAATTAAAATTGATGGTGTTTCAATCGAGGATCAAACTAGTTTATTAACAGCAAAAATTGGTGAAAAAATAACATTAAGAAGAGCGCTAAAATATGTTGCTAAGGAAGGCGAAATTGTGGCCGGTTATACCCATGCTAATAATAGAGTGGCAACGATTATTATGGGTAAGGGTATGAATGCTGAAGCATTAAGAAATGTATCGATGCATATTGCTGCTCTTAACCCATCTTATTTAACAGAACAATGTTTGTGTCCAGTTGAGTTAAAGGGTATTCATGATATGTTGGATGCATCACCTGCTCTAGCAAATAAGCCTGAAAAGATTCAACAATCTATTAAGGAAGGTTTACTAAGAAAACAATTAAACGAAAAAGGTGTTTTATTATATCAACCCTTCGTAATGGAAGATACTAAAACTGTTGGACAGTATCTAAATGATTCTCACTTGACTTTAGTTAGTGCTAAAAGATATGAGGTTGGTGAAGGAATAGAAAAGAAAACAGTTGACTTTGCCGCAGAAGTTGCCGAACAAATGGCTAAATAATAATTAAGATTAACTACCAAATTATGTGGTAGTTTTTTTATGCTAATTTAAAACTAGAAAGACAATCTATGATCAATTCTTTGAGTTCTTTTATAAACTTAGGTTTATTATCTTTAGATAAACACATTTTGGAGAACTTTAACACCTTATTTTTTATCTTTAGCATTACGCTTGAGAACAGGAAAGGTTGGGGAAAATTTCTAATTTTTCAACTGGTAAAGGTATTACTATTTCTCAATCACTAAGCAAAGGTTTTCCAATTGTCTCAGGTGGAATCGATGTTATGGGTTATTATTCTAAATATAATAGAATGGAGAATACTATTACAATAGCAAGAGCTGGCAAATGTGGATATGTATCTTTCATTTCTGAAAAATTTTATCTTAATGATAAGTGTTTTTCATTAGATCTCAAAGAAAATATTAACTCTTATTTTCTATTTAATTTGTTGAAGAAGAATGAAAAAAGAATTATGGAATTAGGCTCAAATTCGTCTATACCAACAATTACTTCAACATCTTTAAAAGCCGTTGATATTTTTCGAACAAGTTACGATGAACAAAAAGCAATCGCTATATTATTTGTTTCTATAAACTCCCTCATCACCCTTCATCAGCGTGGGCATAATTGGGGGAGAGATGAGAAAAAAATCAGAAATTTTATTTTATAAATATTTTCAAAATTGAATTTTTGTATATAAAAAAGGTTCTATAAGAAACGTTAGTTTTAAAAAATACGAGTTATCATTAGATTGAATAATTAAATTGGTGCCTGAGTTAAGATTGTGCGATATAGATAGAATGGAATACCAAAAAATATTGAATGATTATGCTACTTATCATGAAAAACAAACAACAATGGATTTTCACCACCATTTAAAAAGCGCATTATTAGATGCATTTGATGAAGGTTTAATAGATAATGATCCTACTAGAAAGGTTGTTATAAAGGGTAAACCACCTAAAAAGAAAGCGCAGAAGTTTTTAAGTCAATTTGAGCTTCAATTGCTCCTAAAAACCTTGAAATTAAACGAAAAAATTAATTGTGATTGATTGTTGCTTTTAATAGCGAAAACTGGCTTGCGGTTTTCGGAAGCTATAGCAATCACGCCGGAAGACTTTGATTTTTCAAAACAAACATTGAATATAACTAAGACATGAAATTATAAAGAAAATGGTGGTTTTTTACCTACCAAAAATAAAACTTCGGTTAGAAAAATTCCATTAGATTGAATGACTATTTCACAGTTCTCGAGTCTTGTTAAAGACTTGCCCGGTGATAAACCTATATTTATCCTTAAGAAAAAAATTTATAATTCTACTATTAATGATACACTTAGCAGAAGATGCAAAACAGCAAATGTTCCTATCATAACTATTCACGGTTTAAGACATACTCATGCATCATTATTGTTGTACGCCGGGGTATCGATTGCTTCTGTTGCTAAAAGGCTTGGTCATTCTAGTATGAACACAACTGAGAGAATATATTTGCATATTATTAACGAGTTAGAGAATAAAGATATCGATGTTGTTATGCGTTCAATATCGAGTTTAAACTAAAATATATCAATGCCCACACTAAAAAATAGAACCAAATAGGTTCTATTTTTTTTCCTTGTATTGCTTTATAAGATCAATAATTAGGGGTCTTAGCTTATATTTAGGGCCGTCCGCGGATTTAACAAGCGGTCAAATATAAGCTTCAAAATTATTGTTTTTATTAATGTCTTCTTTAATATCTATATAGCAATTATTTACGAATTCTTCAATTTTTTCTTTTTCGAGTCCATATATCGCTAATTCATCAAGATTTTTTTGTAGTTCTTCTTGTTTTTTTTGTTTTCAAAAGTCATTTAAACTAGGTTTATTATTATCGGGAAGATTACATCATTCCTTAATTCATTCGGGATTTTTAATATAATACTTGCTTAAAACATGAGGTATCGATTTGCAAGTTCTTAATTCTAATTCAAGATTTGTGAAAAAATTTTTATCATAAAGTTCTTGCTTTTTATTGTTTTGAATATCTTTTAGAATTTCAGTATTATAAAATCTAAGCTCATCATCCGAATCATTAAAAGTTGCTAATGAATTAAGATTGGTTAAAATAACATCAATTTCATATATTTTCACATCAATTCTTTCGGATATTTCTTTATCAAAGGACATCAATTTTTCATTTTCTTCTCATTTAAAACTCAATAAGTTTAATGAATTTATTAAGCGTTTAATTTCGCACAAATGATTATAAGCCTTTTTAAGATTTTTAACTTTGTTTATATCATCAGTGTCAAATGATTCAATATTTTCAAATCAGTTAATGCCTAATTCTTTGAATAATTTTTCAACTTCTTTATATTCTTCATTTGCATATTTTACTATAGATGATGTATCGGAAACTGTGATTATTGTTAAATCCTCATAAGCATATTTTCTAAATGCATCCTCAACATTTTTCTTCATGTGATATGGAAATTTGTAAAAATGTGCTCTACCAAATTCTTTATGAATATTATATTTTCTATTAGTTCGCGAAACACTTTGGACTAAATTTTGTGATTCTTGTTGTTTATCAAAATATACTGTTTGAATATATTTTGAATCAAAGCCGGTTAACATCTGATTTACTACAATTAACAAGTTTATAGTTTTTGAATCATCATCTTCATCCATATTGATTCTTTTTAGTCTTTGCGAAATGTCTTTTTTGAATAGTTCGTGTTCATCATTTTGGTTAATAATTTTAAAATCGAAGTCTTGTTCGTATTTTTTATATATTTCTTTAAATGCTTCTTCAAGCTTTTCAAGTTTTTGTGGAGACTCATCACTATCTAATGATCTTGTAAATAAAGCGGTGAATTTAAAATTACGTTTTTCATCTTTTATATCAAGATCATTTATATGTTTATTAAATATACGGAAATATTTTATTGCATCTTCAATACTTGAAGTGGCCAAAATTGAAGAAAAATTATATTTAAAACCATTAGATTTCGCCAAATTATTTCAATCGTCTAAAATGCTTTCAACTACAAGATTTTTATATAAATCGCTTTCATAAATATAGTTAATCTCATCTTCTAATTCAATTAGTTTATCCAAATTATCTGATTTTTCATTAAATTCTTCTAATTTTTTAGTAACTTCGTATGGAGCATCATTTTTTAAAGAAAGAAGCTCTTGTTTTAATGTTTCATTTTTAATGGAATTTAATTTTTCAGTACAAAATTTTTTATTATGTTCAATATTGCAATTAAATGCTCACTTATATAAATCTTCAAATATATTATATTTACAACTAAATTTTAGAACCTTTTCTTGTACTATAGCATCCCCTAGAGTATAGCTATGTAATTTTTCGCCAAAAATATCATATGTATTAGGTGTTTCATCAAAAATAGGGGTTCCAGTAAAACCGAAAATTATGGTTTTTTTCTTAAAGGTATTTTTAATTTTGCTCATCATTGAGCCGAATGTACTACGGTGGGCTTCATCAAAGATTAAGACAATTCTTTTTTTATCAAGAATATTTTTATGATCTTCATTTATACGATCTAATTTCTGAATTGAAGTTACAATGATTGGTTGATCTTCGTTTTTTCTTGTCTTATTTTGTAAATCTCTTGTACTAGAAACATCAGTAACCTTTTTATCATGTTTTACAAACTCATTATAGGTTTGATCCACTAATTCAATTCTATCAGCTACAAATATTACTAAATCAGCAAGATTATGCTCAATTATTAATGAACTAGTCTTAAAGCTAGTGAAGGTTTTTCCTGAACCTGTAGCATGTCAAATGAATCCCCCTTTAATAGGTTCATCATTTTCTGCTAAAAAAAGATCCGTTTTTCTAATTTTATCAAGAATTTTCTTAACAGCATAGTATTGGTAACTTCTTAAAATTTTTAGCTCATCGCCGTCCGGAATAGTGTAGTCACAAATTAATTCTAATGACATTGGAATAGATAAAAAGTTTTTAACGACATCAACTCAATTATTAATCTCATTTTTATTAGTCTCATCATACCAATTAATAAATTTTAATTCTCTATTTCTTGGCGAATATTCCATTTTTAGTGGATTCATTGCAACTACTATATGAATGAATTTAAAGATACCATTATAAATGCTTTTTGTTGCTTCATTATAATTTATTAATTGATTTTTTGCATTAATAATACTTTTATCTTTATCTTTTAATTCAATATGAATAAGTGGTATTCCATTTATTAATAAGAAAATATCGCTTCTTTTTTGGTCGTTATTAGCATTATTAATTGTAACTTGTCTTGCAATTTGAAAATAATTTTTACCACCGTCATTATTTAGTTGTTCCTTATGAATTAAGGTTAAAGGGATTATTTTTTGTTCTCTTTTTAATTGCAATCCTTGATTTGGTTTTATAATGTTTCTATTAACTTGAGCAATATTTTGTTGAGATTGTATTTCATTTATTAATAGATCTAATTCTTTTTCAGTGATTGGTTTACCGTCAAGTTTATCCACATTGTTATGGTTTAAGATACGCAATCAATTTAACTTTAAATCATGTTCGCTAACATTATTTAATTCATTATCAATATTTAATTGACCAAAACCTTGATTTTTTCAACCATTATCTAATAAAAGCTTTACAACATTCTCTTCGAATTCGGCTTCATTTTTGAAATTTTCATTGTTAAAATTAAGTTTTGACATATTGCTCCTATACAAACATCTTTTCTAATAAGGTTTTTTTGATATTTTCTAAGGCATTTAACTTACGCTGATGAAGGGTGATGAGGGAGTTTATTAATGAAAAAATATTACCAATCCTTTGTTGTTCATTCAAATTACATAAGAATAATTTAATTTTACAAACATCTTTAACAGATAAGGCGGGGATGCCTGTTGAAGATATCATAGATCTCATTTTAAATTCTAAATTCTTTAATAATATGTATGAGAAAAATAAATTAACCATTTTATCTTTTGTAAAATCTAACACAAATACACTATTTCCGGCTCAAAAGTTTGATTTCACATAATTAATAGTACCCGCCCCAGCACCTCTTGAGCTCATAATAACTTTAGGCCCTAAAAAATTAAATTTATTATAAAACCCTGTGTATGTAGTGCCGCCATTATAAACTGGAAATTTAAAAACTGGGCTTTGTTTCGTCTTTATAACAAAATCTCCAGATTTAATATTAGTTAAATTCTCCAGCCTTTCCTGTTCTCAAGCGTTAGTGAATTCCTTAAATCTTATTGATGGAAAAGCAGATTTTTCATCCGCAAACATCTTTTCTAATAAGGTTTTTTTGATATTTTCTAAGGCATTTAACTTACGCTGATGAAGGGTGATGAGGGTGTTTATGTTGTTAAAAATTTCTCTTATCTTTTTCATTTCATGAAAACCACATAATATAATATTTTTATTTTGAACAAAATTAATGTAGTGTCTAGCATGCCCAAAATTTTCAAGTTTTACACTTAACATAATTAAAAATAAGGAGTAAACATCAAACATTGTATTTTTATTAATTAGTATTTTAATAGCACTCGATTTAACTAAAAAAGGAAAATTAACATATTTAAAATCTTGAGTAAAATCATCAAAAATAATACATTCCTTATCAAAAGTATTTGCTTCATTTGAATAGCCTAAAATAAATGATTTATTAGCTGTTAAAACCGGATTTTTCCCAGATTCTGGTATTTCATCATATTTTGTATAAAAATTATCAGGCCTAATATAATTCAATAAATTCCCCAGCCTTTCCTGTTCTCAAGCGTTAGTAAATTCCTTAAATCTTATTGATGGAACCATATTATTTTTGCTCATTTTTATTACCGCCTAGAATTGCAATTAATTCATTAATAGCCTTTTGATCATAATCATCTGCTTTTAAATCTGCAAGGAGTTCGATTAATTCTGATTCTTTTTTACTAATTTCATTGTTTATTTCATTTAATGTGTTTTGGTATTTATTGAATAATATTTCTATTTTATTGATAAATGAGTCAATTATTTTATCAACAAGTTCAACAATATTTTCACAAATATTATTAGTTCATTTGTAAAACAAGAGATCATAAAATGTATCTTCATCTAATGAATTATATTTTTCAAGAGAATCATGTAATAGTTCGAATTCATTTGATTTTAGCTCGTCTTTTAAATTCTTAAGTTTCATATTTAAATTATGAACATGAAGAAGCTTTTTGGATAATTCGATATTATCTAAGGCATTTTCGTCTTTCTTTAAGATAGCAACTTGTTTTGATAATTCCTTATTATCAAAACCATTTTCTTTAAATACTAATAAATCTTTGTCTTCTTCATCGATTGAATCAAAGGTTTCCTTGATTTCACTTTCTATTAATTCAATGTCATATTTAAGTTTTTCATTTTTATTTAAGCTAGCAGCAAAGAACTTGTTAATGATTGATTCTTTATTTACTAAACGAGCATCCCAATTAACTAAACTACCGTTTTTATTATTTTCGACATTTTTTTCTTGAAGAATAATTTCAGAGATTGGAATATTATCATTTTGATAATTTTGAATTATTTCAATATCTTCCTTAATGATTTCGAATTTTTCTATTGCTATTTGATATATATCGTATTTTTCAATAAAAGCATTATCCTTAATGTTTAATATAAATTTTTCAAAAATGCTTTCAAAGTTATAGACATTAATACCATTGATACTTTGATATGATGGAACATTATTTTTAATAAATTCAATAATTGAAATTGCGATATTCTTATTTTCGTTAATAAATTCTTTTACATAATTATCGTTTTTTATTGTATTTATTAATTCTTCATTTCTTAAATTTAAGAGATTATACCCATCGGATCTTTTTGAAATAAGTTTTTCCTTTAAACCGATAAATTTATTTCAAAACGAATCTAAAGTTGAAATTTCTTGGTCAGATACACCGCCATACATAGTTGAATATAAATCGTGAATTTCTTCCTTATCATAATTATCAATATATCTTGAAATGTTTAAATTATAATCATTATCTTCAATTTATTTTAGTGAGACAATTCTTGAAAATCCTTCTTTTTCAATTCGGTTATTAACAACATCGGATATTTTAATAATATGTGATCTATCTAGTTTATTTTTATTTCCATCTTTTGAAAAAAGTTTAGATCCGTCAACAAACATAAAATCGTCGGTTGCTTTATTTTCTTTAAGAATCATAATTATGGTTGCAATACCTGTACCCATAAACATGTTATTAGGAAGACCAATAATAGTATCAATTTTTTGTTTCTTGATTAAAGATTTTCTGATTTCATATTCGGACCCCCCTCTAAATAAAACGCCATGAGGTAAAACGATTGCCATTATTCCGTCTTTGTCTAAGTGATATAAACTATGCAATAAGAAGGCATAATCTGCTTTTGATTTTGGTGCTATACCATAAGATTGAAATCTTGGATCATTTACCTTATTTTCGGGTTTTCAAAGGTGTGAATAAGGCGGATTAGCTACAATAGCTTTGACTTTTTTGTCACCATTACTTTCTGTTGGCCAGTCATCTTCCAATGTATCAGCTTCTCTAATATTTATTAATTGTGGTGGAATATTATGCATAATTAAGTTCATACTTAATGTTTTGAATGAGGTTGGTAGAATTTCTTGGGCAATATATTTAATTCTAATATCATGATGTAATTCATTCATATGTTTTTGGAATTTTTCAGCAACTCTAATTAATAAGGAACCAGACCCGGCGGTAGGGTCATAAATTCTAATGAGATCATTTTTATTATATGTAAACTTGCTTAGGTGAAATGAAATAATATCGGACATTAAAATTCCTGCTTCAAGTGGAGTATAAAACTCACCAGCTTTTTTACCAGCTGTTGATGCAAATTCGCCAATTAAATATTGATAAATAAAACCTAAAACATCGTAATCTTGTTTTTTGATTGGAATTTCATCAATAATTCTAATTATCTTTTTGATGCTATCTTCATTTTTCACCTTTTGAATTGAAAGATAAAACTCATCAAAGATGTTTTTGTATAATGAATTAGGTTCATTAATAACTTCGATTTCACTATTAAAATGATTGATAGACTCAATAATATAGTTTCTATCAAATTTGTTGCGAAATTCCTTTTTATTCCATGAAGAAAATAAGTATTCATATGGTATATAGTATCCTAAATTGTTTTTTAAACTGTCAACTATTTCGTCAGGATTATTGCCTTTGGTAAGGTCCTCAATATATAAACATGATTCATTGTCGTTGTCTTTCTTTTCACTTTTTTGAGCTAGTTGATAATCACCGTTTTTATCTATTAGTGTTTCAGTTTGTTTCGAAGATAGGAATTTATAAAATATTAGACCTAAAATAATTTTGTCATATTCTGTTACATCTAATTGAGATCTTAGTTCATTAGCAGCAGACCAAATTTTATTAGCAAGCTTTTGCTTGCTCATTTTAATAAAGTCTTGATTATTTTCAATATTTTTTGACATATACAGCTCCTTAAAAATAAGAATAAAATTTATACATTAAATTATAGCCTTATTTGTTAATTTGCCTTCCTCTAAGGTTGAAAAAAGATTAATACTAATTAACTAATTAATTAAATACAGAAGTTAAAGAATTTTTTTGTTGCATGTCTAAGTTAGCTTAATATAATTTAGCCTAAATTTTAGGAATATTTAAATATTGTTTTTGTGATTCAAAAATAAATGAATTAATTAAGTTAGAATCATTTTATAAATTTATATTTAGGTTAACAATGTGATGTAATTTGAGTATTTTTTGTAAAAAAAATATGGCTAGTTATGTAAAACTAACTATATTTTTTAATTGTCACTTTCCTTTATTAATATCTATTTTTGATTCTTTGATAATTCTTTTTATTTTTAGCAAGATATGAATTAACAATATCCTCTTCTTGAATATTAACCAATAAGCCTAAACCTAAATAAGCCTCATATGCCTTTAAGACCTTATTTTTGTCTTTGGTATTTAAAAGTTCGGTAAAAAGTTTGTATGTATATGCCAATTGAAGTGTAAAATTTTTGTGCTTAATGTAGGGTTTGATAATTGGACTTATACCTTTTGGATATGCAATACTAGTTATAAAATGAATTCCATCAGCAAACTCTTCTAGCATCTTTTCGCGATCTATAACTTTATTTTTTTTTCAATATTTGAAGGCCTTAACTTCGTTGGCAAATTCTCCCAATTCAACTAATAGAGCAATAACAATTTTTGTATCAAAAAAACGAAAATCCTTTTTTGAAATGGTTTCAGAAAAAGCCTTATCCAGGTCAATTTGCAACATAAAAATTTCTTTTAAATCCATAGTAATAATTATTATATTACCAATCATAAAAATAAAAACTTTTTATTTGTCAATTAGTTAATTTTACATTTTAAAATTAAAAAGAAATAATTATGATTTTTTATTTTTAACATTATTTTAAAAATATAATTTATAATTATTAATGCTTTTATGCTCCAGTGGCGGAATGGCAGACGCAGTTGACTCAAAATCAACCGGTTAAGAGCCGTGCTGGTTCAAGTCCAGTCTGGAGCACCATATAAATAATTTACCTTTCACAAATGTAGATACAGAATACTTATAATACAAATATAAGTATTTTTTTATTATAATTTATCTTAATAAATAATAAAATACCAAAGGTGGTTTAATGAATAACAGAAAACAAGAATTAAGAAAGTTAAAACGGCTTGATTTACATTCAAGTTGATATTCGATATTAACCATTGCTGTCATTATCATTGTATGAGCCTTAATTATTTATATGGTTACCATATTTGAAAATAAATATTCAAGTGATAGCACTTTTAAAATATTTAACGATATTACTGTTAGCATTATTGCTGGTTTAATTTCGGGAATATTGTCAATATTGCTAGCTTTTATTTTTCTTGATTTAATTAAAAGAGCTAAGATAAAGGATTATTATTCATATTACTGTTATCTAAAGTCGATGGCTAATAAATCAAAATTTGTTTTTTTAAAGGACCCTAGAATTCCCTTTGCCTTGTATTCCAAGAAAGAACAAGAATTGACTAAAAATGATATTATTTTGATTACCGCTGAAATATTGGGATATTCACATGAATCGCCTCATTTTAAGAACTTGGAAAAAGAAATAGAAACAGACTTTGCTATGCATTCATTTATGACTCCTGACTTTATAAAGCAAAAAAAGATTGCAATTTTGAGAATACTTATGTTTGATATTTTGATTCCATTGGCTATAATGAGTATTTTGATTGCTTCTGTTATTATCTTTTATAATAGACATCATGAAGAAAAAAACATCCCATTATCAGCAATATCAAGAATGCTAATTATAATTATTTCTAATGTTTTTTCGCTAGCTATTTCGACAACTATATATGAATTTTATATTTTAAAACAAGTCAAAAATTATCAAACATTTAATGATTTTTATCTGCTATCGTTTAATAATTTTGGGTATAAATTCTTAAATTCATCGATTGTTAGAAATTATTAAATAATCATATATTTTACAAATTGTTATTAAAAAAAGTTTAACTAGCTTTTCAGTTAGTTAAACTTTTTTAAGCTTCTGAAATCTATACTTAAAATCTTTAAAAAAATAATTAGAGCTAAATAATTATAAATAATATAGTTTTATATCTAGTCTTTATAATATAATTTAAAAAACATATTTAGGAGTATATTTTATGAAAAAAATATTAGTTATAAATGCAGGATCTAGTTCTATTAAATGAACATTGTTTAACGAGAAATTGGTTGTTGAGGCTAAGGGAATTGCTCAACGCATTAAGTTGAAACAAGGTATTCTTACATTGAAATATAAGGAAATTAATAAAGATTTTGAAATACCTCTTCCTACGTTTTTAGAAGCTGTCAAACAATTGGTAAAACAGTGAAAAGAATTCAATATCATAAAGGATTTTAATGATATTGAAAAAGTTGCATTTCGTATTGTGAATGGTGGTCCAAAATTGCAAAAAACAACCCTTATCGATGAAGAGAAAATCGAAATTTTAAAGCAATCAATAGATTTGGCACCAGTTCACAACCCTGGCGCAATTGAAGCAATTGAAGCATTTAAAGCTTTATTACCTTCTGCAAAAATGTCAATGCATTTTGATACTACATTTCATCAAACCATGCCTAGGATCTCGTATTCATATCCTATAAATAAGGATTTAGCAAAGGAATTAAATATTAGAAAGTATGGATTTCATGGATTAAATCATAATTATATTACTTTAAAGTGCCAAGAAATTTTAAATAAAAAAGACGTTAACATAGTTAGTTTACATATCGGAAATGGTGCAAGTTTATGCGCTGTGCAAAATAGTCAGTCAATTGATACGAGTATGGGTTTTACACCACTTGCTGGTATTATGATGGGTACTAGATCGGGAGATTTTGATCCATCGATTATTCCATTCATTCTAAAGCACAAAGATATTAGTGTTGAAGAACTATTTAAATTATTCAATGAGCAGTCTGGTATGTTGGGCGTTTCTGGTATTTCATCTGATCTAAGGGATATTCAAAAGGCCAAGGTAACTAATTCAGATGCGCAATTTGCTCTTGATTTATATACTCAAAGAATTGCCGATTATTTAATTACCTATTTAAATAGAATTACAGAAAAAGTTGATGCTATAGTATTTACTGCAGGCGTTGGTGAAAATGACGACTATATAAGAAGTGAAGTTATAAATAAAATAAATATTGTTAATCTTTCACTAGATAATAAGAAGAATCAATGCCGAGAATTTAGTGATTATAAGATTATTTCTGATGCATCAAGCGCTATTCCTATTTATGTAATTCGTGCCGAGGAAGAACAATTCATTGCAAATGAAGCAATAAATTTATAGTTTTAAAGTAGCCTTATAAAGCTACTTTTTTTCTAGGTATTGCAATGATTTTGAAACAATAAGCAATCATGATTAATTAATATATAATTAATAAAGATATTAAATTTTAATTAAAGGAGTTAATGTTGCTTCGATTATTTAGATACATGGACCATAAGTATAAAATTTTATCAATTATAACCATTTTGCTAACATTACTTCAAGTTATCTGTTTTTTATTTGTGCCGATTTTCATTGGAAATTTATCCAATTTAATCGCGCAAAATTCATTTTTACAATTGCATAAAGACCAAACAAGTATATTAGATTATTCTAAAATCAATATTCTTAGGTTGTTTACAATTGAAGGAACACTCTCTTATTCTATAAAGTGGTTTACCTCATATTTTGCTCTTGTGTTATTAATCGGAACAATAGTGACCTTATTAGGGTCTATGCTTGCTTCATATATTTCGACAGGTGCTGCAAAACATATTCGAAAGTCGTTATGACAGCATTTAACAATTCTTTCGGAAAAAGATATTGAGTTTTTTAGTCATTCAAAAATTTTAACAAGGTTTACTATCGATATATCTAGGATACAAATTGGAATTTCCTCTGGTTTAAGATTAAGCATTATCGGCCCTTGCAATTTAATTTTTGGGTTAGTTTTTGCTTTGCTAACTGATCTGAATCTTTCAATTACATTAGGTGCTTTTGTTCCTGCATTATTTGTTATTATGGCAATAGCAGGAATGTCTTCTATGAGATTATTTCCAAAGGAACAAAAAGCATATGATGAAATTAATAATGAAGCAAGAGAAAGTATTTTAGGTGTAAGAGTTATTAAATCATATAATCTTGAAAATGTTCAATTAGATAAGTTTCAAAATAGTAATAAAAACTGGTCGAACGTAGCTAAAAAATCTTGAATTATTTATCATATTACTTTTTCATTTATTAATTTGTTTGCAAATATTGTGACTTCATGTATATTATTAGCCACTGGCTTTATTATTAGATCAAGAATTAACCAAGGTTCTTATGGTGTGATAACTGATCTGAAAGTTTTTAAGGATTTTAGCGATGTATTATCCTTATATAAAACAAAGATATCTAATGCTACAACATTTATAAATTATGTAATGTTTATTACTATTGGGGTAGTTATGTCTTCATTTGCAGTCTTTTTAATTTCTCGTGGAAATGTTTCATCAAAAAGAGTTATTGAAATCTTAAAAAAAGAAGCAGATATAGATTTTATAAAATCTAATAAAGTTATTACTAAAGGTGAAATTGAATTAAAAAATGTTTCATTTAAGTATCATGAAGAATCCGAAAATTTTGTTATAAAAGATATTAATTTAAAAATAAATCCAGGTGAAAAAATCGGAATAATAGGGCCGACCGGATCAGGCAAGACAACGCTCGCTAGATTACTTAGCCATGAATTTAAAACTATCCACGGAAGCATTAGCATTGATGGCAATGATATTAATGAAATTGATACAACTTCTTTGCGAAAAAATATTTCATTTGTTTATCAAAAACCAATTTTGCTTTCTGGAACTATTAAGTCTAATTTATTAATGGCAAATAACAAAGCTACACAAGAAGATTTAGAATATTTTGCAAAATTAGCATTTGCTTATGATTTTATAAATGCATACAATGATGGATTTGAGCATGAGGTTCTTAAAAATGGATCAAATTTGTCGGGAGGACAAAAACAGAGAATTTCAATAGCTCAAGGCCTTTTAAAGCAACCAAAGATTTTGATATTAGATGATGCAACATCTGCTCTTGATACTAAAACTGAGAAAATGGTTAAGGATAATATTGATATGCATTTTTCTTCAAGAAAAATTGTAACTATTATTATTACACAAAAAATATCATCAATTATTGATGCTGACCGAATACTGGTAATGGAAAATGGTTTGATAAGCGATATCGGGACACATAAAGAATTATTAAAAACTTCGAAGCTATACCTAGAAATAGCAAAAACGCAGTTAGGAGGTTTAGATGTATAATTTGGATCCTCTTAAGGTGGATGATAAGCAACAAGGTTTAACAAAAACCCAAAAAAAGAATATTCAAAAGCAAAGAAGAAAAATAAAAAGAGACGCTTTCAAAAGATTAATTTGGTATTTGAATTATAGAAAAGGGAATCTTTTTTGGATAATTATCTTTTCAGTTTTTTCGGCCTTATGTTTAACTACCGGTACTTTCTTTTTAGGATATTTTATTGATAATTTTTTATCTGCTTCATTTCTTGTTGGCGAAATAAAATCTTTAGTACCAGAATATGTTGATAATTTTAATATTTCAAGCTTTGTGTGACATTTTGTTTTACTTATATTAATATTTGTTTTTCAGCAAATTTTTTCGTTAATTTCAAATGTTTTATCAGTTAGAGCCTCAATTTTGTCATGTTTAATTATGCGAGAAGATGCTTATAAGGCGATTATGAAAATGCCTGTTTCATTTTTTGACTCAGTTAAGACTGGCGAATTAATGTCTATACTAACTAGTGATATTGATAATATAAATAATGGTATGACTGGAAGCCTTAATACTATTATTATAACTTTTACAACAATCATTTCATCCTTTGGATTTATGTTTTACTATTCTGCTTATTTAACTCTTATTACTTTATTTTTAATGCCTTTAATGCTTTGTTTTGTTTTTATTGTTTTAAAGAAGGCTAATCCACAATTTAGAAAGCAACAATCACGTGTTGCTTCATTAAATGGGTTCATTGAAGAAAACCTTGCTGCACATCATTTAATTAGATCACTTGATTTTACTAAACAAATTGAAGACGAGTTTATTATTAAAAATAATAAATTATATAGTTCATCTCTTAAGGCTAATCTGTATATTGGTTTAATGTGACCTCTTGGCAATGCCGTTATTAATATATTGCAATTAATTATTGTTGTAATCGCTTCTGCATTTACGGTTGCAAATATTGGTACAGGCTCTAATTCTAATTTTACGCCCGGGGTTATTATTACATTTGTTTTATACATAAGAGTTATGGCTAATAGTATTGTTCGTGTTTTTGAGAATCTTTCGTCTATTCAAATGGCGCTAGTTTCAGCAGTTAGAGTAATGAATTTGGCTACATTCAAACCACTTGTTGATGAAACCAAATTAAGGTCAATTAATTATACAAAGGGAAATGTTTCGTTTATGAATGTTGATTTTTCCTATACAAATGATGTTAATAATCTTCAATTAAAAAATGCTTCATTTATGGCAAAAAAAGGCCAAGTATTTGCTATTGTTGGCCCTACTGGCGCTGGTAAAACTACGATTATAAATCTTTTAAGTAAGTTTTATTTACCGCTATCTGGTAACATTGAAATTGATGGAAATAATTCGCGCGATATTAAAGAACAAAGTTGAAGACAACAAATATCGATTGTTTTGCAAGATACATTTTTATTTAAAACCACAATTATGCAAAATCTTCGTTATGCTAATCCAAATGCTACTGATGATGAAATAAAGGAAGCTGCAAAAATTTCGCACGCAGATGAGTTTATAATGCGATTAGGAAATGGATATGAAGAAATTATTGAAGAAGGTGGTGCTAATTTATCGCAAGGTGAAAGACAATTAATTGCTATAACACGAGCAATCATTGCTAATCGAAATATTTTAATTCTTGATGAGGCAACTTCTAATATTGATACGAGAACCGAAAAAATAATTCAAAAAGCAATGATGAAATTAATGAAGGGTAAAACTTCGTTTATTATTGCTCACAGACTTTCGACTATTTTGAGCGCAGATAAAATTTTGGTTGTTAATAATGGCGAAATTGTTGAATCTGGTACCCATAAGGAATTATTAGCCAAAAAAGGTTTATATGAAAAAATGTATAATTCATCATTTAGGGAAGACTAGCACCTATTTGTTTGCTAACTAATAAAGCCATTTTTTATGGAGTTAAATTAAAAAATCTGGTTTAAATCCAGATTTTTTGTTAAAGCAATAATCTTTGTTATATCTTTTGAAAAAACCTAATTTTACTTTTTAAAAGTTTTACAATTCTCTAAAATTTTGCTAATTTCATCTTGACATATTTCTCTGATTTCGCCCAGATTCAAATTATTATCTAATTTTAGTGTGCCTATTGATATTCTTTTTAGGTAGGTTATTTTATAACCAAAAAAATTTAGCATTTCCTTAACTTGATGAAATTTACCTTCATAAATAGTTATATAGGCAGATTTAGAGTCTATAAAGATAAACTCATATCTTTCTACATGATAATTATTTGCAATGATAATTGGTTTGGGATAGTGATTTTTTATTTTGTCATCAAAAGGTTTATTAGTCTGGAAATAATATGTTTTAGGTATTTCAAATTTTGAGTTCATAATTCGGTGGCCTAAAAAACCATCATTACTTATTATTAATAATCCCTCTGTGTCTTTGTCAAGTCTACCATATGAAAAAAATTTATTGGGATCAAGGTCAATAATTTCGAAAATTGTTTTACTTTTTTTATCAAAATTTGCCGTTATGTATCCTGATGGTTTGTTGAAAACAAAATATTGTTTTTCTTTATATTCAACTAGCTTACCATCAATCATAATTGTATCATTATTAATATCAACACAAATTGGCTTAAGGATTAATTTATTATTTATTAGAACCCTTTTAGCTTTTATTATTTTTTTGCATTCATTTCTTGAAATGTTAAGATATCAAGAAATGATTTTTTCTATTCTTATTTTCATTATATTTCATCTTGTATTCTATTTAGAGCATTAATGTAAATTTCGAGCGATTTTTTTATTTCTTTGAATGTGAAGCATTCGTTTGGTCCATGCATTAAATGCATATATTTTGTTGAACCAAAGGCTACGCAATTATTAACTATACGTGCGTAGGTCCCTCCACCAATTGCTAATGGTAGCTCTTTGGTATTCATTGCTTCATTATATGTTTGCATTAGTAATTTTATTAATTTGCTTTCGGGTGACATAAACATAGAATTTTTAGTTCCAACTACTTCAAAATGTACATCTGAAAAATTGCATGAAAGGTATTTTTTTATAGAATTTGTAACCTCTTCAACAGAATGGGTTGCCGGGACTCGCAAATCAAAAGTTATGATATGTTTGTCAGAGGTTGTTTTGATAATACCAAGATTAGCACTAAGGCTACCCGAGAAATCATCATAGTCTGGAAAAATATTTTTTAATCTAAAATCACGAGTTTCTAAATTTTCACTAATAAATTTTATTAGATTATATCTTAACAATTGGGGATGTTTTTCTTTTAGTTCTAGGATTGATTTGATAATAGCATTATCACCTTTTTCTGGCGTTGAACCATGACCACCCTTCCCTAGTACACTGTGTAGTTCTCCGTTGTATATATATTCAGTTTTGTCTGGTATTTGATTTACAACATTTCCGGCATTTATTTCAAGATTATTAATTTTATTAAAAATAAAACTAACTTGATATATAAGTTTTTCTGCAAAAATAAGTGGCCATTCTCCGTCGGGAGTATATGAAACATATGGATGGCCAAAGTCTGCAAGATAAAATTTCATTGATTTCATAGTTGTCTCTTCGGAAATCCCAAAGATAATTCGAATAGACCATTCATCATTTACTAGACCATTGTCTTTGAGATATTTCATTGCATACATGTTAATGATTGCAGGACCCTTGTCATCAAGACTACCTCTACAAATTATTTCATTATCAGTGATTACTGGAACAAAGGCGCTAGTTTTTCATTGCTTTTCATCGCCCGCAGGAACAACATCTAAGTGAGCTAAAATACCTAGAATTTTTGCCCCATTATCAATTTGTGCATATCCATATCGATTGTGTGGATCTTTATATGTTTCAAAGCCAAAAGAATCAGCTAATTTTAGGGCATAGTTTAAGGCATTATCAGCGTTTATACCAAATGGGTATTTTCCTTCTTGCTCTATACTGATGGAAGGAATTTCGCATAAGTTTGCAATGTTTTTGATCATTTTATCAAACGCTTCTTTTTCTTGCTTAAATTGAATATATTTTTTCATTTTAAATCCTCAAAAATAAGATTAATTTTTAACTAATTTTATAGCAATCCCTTTGTTTTGAAAGACGTAATTATCGTCATGTTCAAAATAGACCTTTATTAATTCAGGATAGTCAGTAAATGGGTTACGATTTCTTTGATGTTTATAAACGCCATTGTTTCTATCGATATCAAATTGTGAAATTCCATCTAATTTATTTCATTTTAAATAAGTTTCTAAATATTTTTGTTTTATTTGATTTATGCCATTTTCTTCAAAAAATACTCTTTGTGCGGAGTGGTTGTTTGTAATATTTTTGTCTCTATAAGTTAACACAAAATAGAAGAAGACTCTTGCTATATCACCTTTAAATTCATCTATTACTTCAAAAACCTGCTCTCCATCTTCTTTTCCAATTCCTAACTTTGAACCATTGCTTGAAACTATTTTGCCATTTTGAGTTTCTCCATATGGTAAATTACCATGGATAGCATTGACTTTTTTATCTGACGGTCAAACATGGTGAGCATCATTTCTCATTGGCCCTTGTTTTGCAAATCAGGATTGTGCAATGATATGTTCACGATTCATACCTTGCCCCTCTTTATTTCCAATGTCACGATATTTGCCAAATTCAAAGTTGTATTTGTCTTTTCCCCCAATTATTTCCGTATATAGATCTAAAACTGTGCCATCTTTTTCATAATACTTATCAACAAATGCATCAACATAAGTATTGTGCAACTTTGCATAAGCAGCTCTACCGACACCTGTTTTATCTCGGTTTTGTAGTTGAATCATAAAAAGTTTGTCTCTTAATTCTTGTCCACTTAACCCATTTAGTGATTCATAAAATTTATTCGAGTTATCATATTGGATGTGAAATCCATTATTTGTGGTTGGGGCAGCGCCATTTCTTGCCAAGGTGTTATTATCTTGTCCTTGTTGTCTATTATCTTTCTCTTTCTTATCGGGAGTAATAGGATTATTCTCGCTTCCTGTTTCTGTTTTTTTATCATTTGGATTTGCTGAAGGACTTATTTCCCTTAGAGCTTCATTATTTAATATTTCAATTTCCTTAATTAATGAATCAAAGTTTTTAGAGTTTTCCTTGCTTTCTATAATCTCTAGCTTGTTTCATAGTTTATTTAATTTTTCATTATCTTTTATTTTAAGGATGTTTTTTAGAAGTTCTTCTTTTTTATTTAGATATTTTTTTTCATTTTCAGAAGTTTGCGTTTGCGTTGAACATGAGGACAAAATCAAAAATGTTGTTGGTAACGTTAGTGTTGTTAAATAAATCATTATGTTTTTTGAATAAGTTTTTTTCATATTAATAATTTCCTTAGAATAAATTGGTTAACATTTTAATTATAATACTATTTAATTTTTAGCGTTTTTATAATACTCTAATATGCCTTAAAAGAAGGTTAATACTTACGACATAGAAGTTGTGTTATTTTATATTAATAGCAATGTTCTTAACATTAAAAAAACACACCACAGTGTGCTTAAAAGGTTACAAAATATATTATTATTGTGATTTTGCTTCAGCTTTTCTTGCTTCTCTTCTTAGGTCGCGGGCTCTTTCTTTAGCTAATTTGTGAGCTCTTTTTTCAGCTTTAACCTTATTTGCTAATCTAACGTCTTTTCTCATCGCATTTCCTTTCAATATTTGCTAATTTTATTACTTTAGAAGGATAGTTAATATTATAACTATTTTTTCTTAATTTGCTCAACTTTTTGCTCGATCAAATCAAAATCAATATCATCCATTGCTTTTATTTTTTCTTCAAGTGATAATGTTTTCTTTAAATGTTCCTTATTTGATATTTTATGATTAAGTTCTTTGAAGTCATTAGCCGCATCAAAAAGGTTAATTTGATCTTCTTCATCAAAGATTTGGTTATTAATCTTTGATGAATTAGTGTAATAATTTTTTTTAAATAGTGTTGTTTCAGTTGTTTCTTCAATGCTGCTATTTTTTGTTAAATTATCTTGAAATTTCAGTTTTAGAATTTCTTTTTGTTTACTATCATCTTCAATAAGTTTGTTTATTTTTATATGCTGAATTAAGTAACCTGAATTATTTAATTCATTGCTAAATTTATTTAATTTTTCGATCTTAATTTTATCACTTTGACTGCACTTAAAATCAAGTTTTTGTGTTTCATTATTTTCATTTGTTATTAGTAATTCAAGGTTTTTAGTATTTACTTCTAGACATTTTGGAATGCAATTGATATTTTTTAAACAGTTGAATAATTTGGTCCCACGGTTTGCGCGCCCTGTATATTTTATGTCCCTCATATTTCATTGTTTATACATTCCGCCTTCAGTTATCATTGTTACTACATTTAAAGGTAAACAAGTTGTAAAAGTAGACACAAAAATTTCTTCATTTGTTTGTAATTTAGGCAATAGTTTTATGCCTTGCGCTTTGAGGGCTAGATCAGTTGAAAAAACATTTTCATTTAATAAGAAATATGAACCATTATTAAGCAGTATAAAAATATCCTTCTCATCATTTCCAATTTTTGCATCGATTAATTCATCATCATTATTTTTAAAATTTATACAAATTCTCTTCTTGTTTAATACTTTTGAATTAAAGCTAGATATTTTTACTTTTTTAGCAAAACCATATTTTGTTATTAGTATAATGTTAGCATATGATTCATATGATGTTATTTCCATTACTCGAATAATTTTTTCATTGCTATCAAGATTCACTAATGAAGATATATGCATACCCAATTCTTTTCATGAATTATCTTTTAAAATATGTGCTTCAATGATGAAAAAATTTCCCTTGTTAGTAAAGAAAATTAATTTTGAAAGAGAATTAATTTCATCATAATATTTAATTGCATCTCCTTCTTTTAGTTTATATGTAGCAAAGTCGTTAGCATTATAAATTTTTGTACTAATTTTTTTGATATAGCCTTCTTGAGAAATAAAGAAATAAAAATTTTCATTTTTAGCAAGAAGTTTATGATCAATATCTTTATTTATGCCTTCTTCTTTAATTATGGTTTTTCTATCCTGTGCATATTCAATTTTTATTTCAGTTAGTTGTTTTATTAAGAAAATATTAAATTCGTAGTTATCACTAAGTAAGGTTTTACATTGTGTAATTAAAGCTTCAAGGTTAGTTTTTTCTTGCTGAAATTCAATTTGATCCATTCTTGAGAGTTTATATAATCTTAGCTCAGCTATGGCTGTTGCCTGAATTTCACTAAAATTAAATGCCTTTATTAGTGAAAGAATTACACCTTTTTTGGAATTATCACTTTCCTTGATTAATTTGATAACTTCATCAGAAATTTCTGCTACTCTAATAAAACCCTCAACGATTTCATGGCGTAATTTATATCTTTGAAGATCGTATTTTATTCCATTGGTATTTATTTGTTTTGAATGCTCAAGAAATGCATATAATGCTTTGTAAAGCGATAATAGGCTAGGTGCATTTTTATATATAGCAAGCATATTGTAATCATAATTAACTCTTAGTTTAGTTTTGTTCATTAGATAGATCATGATTGCCTCGGCATTTGCATTTTCTTCAAGTTCAATGTATATTGACAATCCATTGCGATCAGATTGATCTCTAATTTCTTTAATTCCAGAAATTACTTTTGAAGAAATGATTGTATCAATTTCAAAAACCATTTTCGACTTAACTACACCAAAGGGAATTTCAGTAATTTCTATGCCAATAATGTTTTCTTTTTTGTCATAAACATAATTATATTTTGAGGATAGTGCAATTTTTCCTCTTCCGGTCATAAAAGCATCGTGAATTCCTTTGGTTCCGTTAATTATGCCTCCGGTCGGAAAGTCAGGGCCTTTAACATAATTCATTAATTCGCTAGTGGTGATATTTGGGTTTTTAATCATAGCAATTAAGGCATCAATTAGTTCCCCTAAATTATGGGGTGGAATTTGTGTTGCAAAGCCTGATGCAATCCCCATTGCTCCATTTACTAGCAAATTAGGAAAAAGGGTCGGTAAGACAACAGGTTCATATTCTGAATCATCAAAGTTTGGAATCATTGGTACTACTTTGCGTTCCAAATCTTTTAGCATTAGTTCTGTTATTTTTTCTAATCTTGATTCTGTGTAACGCATAGCAGCAGCAGGGTCATCATCAATGGAACCCTTATTTCCATGCATTTGCACAAGCGGATAATTGCTTTTTCATTCCTGCGCCATTCTAACCATTGCTTCATAAACTGAACTATCACCATGAGGGTGATATTTACCCAACACATCCCCAACAATCCGTGCCGATTTTTTGAATGCCTCCTTGTTTCTAAGTTTTAGATTTCACATTGAATAAAGGATACGACGTTGTACTGGTTTTAAGCCATCTCTGGCATCGGGTATTGCACGCTGTTGAATAACATATTTTGAAAAACGGGCAAAACTATCGCTCATAATGTCGACCATATTCTTATCAATAATATTTTCAATTACTTGGTCATAATTATTTTTATTTTTCTTGTCCATAAGTCGTGCCTCATTTATTTTTTATTAATTTCAAATTCATCAATACTTGAAAAGTCGATGTTATTATTGATTCAATTTTTTCTTGCCTCCGAATCATCACTCATAAAGGTAGTTATATACCTTTCTATTAATGCTTGCTGATCGATGCCTACCTTAATGATTGAACGAGTTGCAGGATTCATCGTTGTTTCTCAAAGTTGGTCAGCATTCATTTCTCCAAGCCCTTTATATCTTTGGATTTCGTAGTTTGTATATTGCGACGTTATTTCTCTTAGTTGTTCTTCGTCTCAAGCGTAGAAATATTTGTTATTTGAGTTTTTAATTGTTATTTTATATAATGGGGGCAAAGCGATATATACCATTCCTAATTCAATTAGTTTTTTCATATATCTTCAGAAAAATGTTAATAAAAGCATTTGGATATGGGCTCCATCAACATCCGCATCAGTCATAATAATAATTTTTCCATATTGTGAATTCTTGGCATCGAATTCGCTACCAATTCCAGCTCCAATCGTGTTAATAATTGTTGCAAGTTCTTCATTTGCAAGGACATCAACTAATTTGGCTTTATCAGTATTCATTACAACCCCACGTAAGGGAAGAATGGCTTGAGTCATTCGATTTCTGCCCATTTTAGCTGACCCTCCGGCTGAATCACCTTCGACTAAAAAAAGCTCTTTGATTGTTTTGTTCTTTGTTTGTGCAGGAGTTAATTTGTTTGAAAGAATTTTTTTTGAATCGAGTTTATTCTTTACCTTTCTAGCTTCATTTCTAGCATTTCTTGCCGCAATTCTTCCGTCATATGTTCGCTTAATTTTCTCGATGATTTTGTCAGCTTCTTGCTTGTTTTCATTTAAAAAAAATGTAAATTTTTCACTAAAGAAATCTTCAACAGATTCCCTTGCTTCAGGCGTTCCTAATTTATCCTTAGTTTGCCCAACAAATTCAAGAATACTTTCAGGAATTTTTAGTGATACTACAGCAATTATTCCCTCTCTAACATCTAATCCATCAAAATTAATTTTTGTTTTAGAACTTGAATTTTTTGTATACCATTCATTAATTGTTTTGGTTAATGCAGATTTAAATGCTGTTTCATGAGTTCCTCCATCCCTAGTTTTAACATTATTGACAAAGGAATATATTGATTCACTATAGTTTTCAGTATACGCTAACGATATTTCAACCTCAATATTGTTTTTTGATTTTCCTGACGCAAAGAAAATTCTACTGATAAATTTTCGGCCCTCACCAACAAAGTTGATATATTCTTTAATTCCTTCATTGGTTTGAAAAACAACATTTTCGTTAGTATTTTCATTGATATAGTTGATTTTCAAATTTGATATTAAGAAACTGGCCTCTCTTAATTTTTCTTTAACTGTTTCAGATGAAAATTTCGCTTTTTTAAATATTGAATAATTAGGTCAAAATTGAACCCTAGTTCCACGTTTTGTAGTTGGTCCTATAATTGTTGTTTTACTTGTAATTTTTTCTTGTTCAAAAGATGTGAAGTATTCTTTTTTGTCACGATAAACGCTAACTTCAACCTTAGAACTAAGAGCATTTACTACTGAGGACCCAACGCCATGAAGTCCTCCACTAGTTTTGTATGCCCCATCGCCAAATTTACCGCCAGCATGTAATTCGGTAAATACTAGTTCAACACCACTTTTTCCTGTCTCATGTTTATTGATTGGAACACCTCTTCCGTTGTCTTCAACAATAACAGACCCATCACTTTTTAATATTACCTTAATATTATTAGCATATCCGGCTAATGATTCATCAATAGCATTATCAAAAATTTCCCAAATTAGATGATGTAATCCGTTTGAATCAGTAGAACCAACATACATTCCAGGTCTTTTAATAACTGCCTCTAAACCCTTTAAAACTTTTAAATCTTTTGCTTCGTAATTAGTTGTACTCATGATAATTAATTATATATTTTTTGAATATTTAAATAAAAATTAAAAAATATAAAGACACAAATGAGTGTTTTATAGACGTTGGTTTTTATTGTTTTCTTCCAGTTCTTGGTTAATCATATGAATATCTGCATTCATAATTTTTTCACCCAAAAAGATAATAGCAATTTTGTTAATTATTTTATTTTTAGTTATTTTATATATTTTTGCAAATGTTATTTTAATAATATATCTAATTAAGAAAAAACAGGTAAGCCAGCTAATAAATAGTATGATAGTGATGGAAATTAAAACTATAAAATTATTTGATTGCATTAGAAAATGTTTTCCATTATTTAAAATAAGATAAACAATTCATGCTGTAATGAGAATGATAGGAATAATAATTGCATAAACACATAAAGCAAGAAAGAAAACGTAATTTCTTTTAAGTTTTGGATATTTTTTTAGTTTATAAAAAAAATTATTTTTATTTGTCATTTCTTAAATTAAATGTTTTTATTTCAACTTCGTTAATTATTTCATTCTCAAGTTTCTCAAGATTTTTAAGTTCTTCTTCTAATCTTTTTGCTTCCTCTCTTGTGGGTTTGGTGACTGGGAATCTTGGGGCAAAAAGTTCACATGTTTCGCAAGCTTTTTGGATCGATATTTCCATTGTGTTAATGGCTTTGGCAATTGTGATTGTTTCATTTTTATCGAAGCTTAATAATGGTCTAAAAATAGGCAAATCACAAACCTCTGATATTGCGTGGATTGATTCTAATGTTTGCGAAGCAACTTGTGCTAAATTTTCACCATTCGAAATTGCTTTTATATTATATTTTTTGGCTATTTTTTGTGCAATACGATAGAAACTGCGACGCATTAGTGTTATTTTATATTTTTGATTTGATACAAGACCTATATAATTCATTAATTTTGTGTAATTAATTTGAAAAAGAGTAGAAGATCCTTGAAATTTGGTTAATGTTTTGATAATTTGTTCGATTTTCATAGTCGTTTTTTCATCGGTATGAGGGGGTGTAATGAAGTTTAAAAATTCAATCTTTAATCCCCTTTTTTGCAATAAATGTGCAGCAACAGGAGAATCGATTCCACCACTTATTAAATGTAAAACACGTCCTGATGAACACACTGGCATTCCACCAAGGGCATAAATGTAGTCGCTAAAAATATATGTAAATTTGTCTCTTATTTCAATATATATGGATAAATCAGGATTGCTAAGGTTTACAACTTTATTTTTAAAATTATTTAATATAAAACCGCCAAAGTGCATATTGATTTCCGATGAAGTTAAATGATAATTTTTATTATGTCTTCTGGCATTTATAGCAAAAGAGTT
Organism: Mycoplasma sp. 527; assembly: GCF_053851595.1. Lineage (NCBI taxonomy): Bacteria > Bacillati > Mycoplasmatota > Mollicutes > Mycoplasmatales > Mycoplasmataceae > Mycoplasma > Mycoplasma sp. 527. The sequence continues at coordinate 64,064 of NZ_JBSQAY010000003.1, forward strand.
GAATGATTTTTTCGAGGCTAGTTCAAATACTTTTTTTTCAATATCTTCAATATTGGTTGATGTCTTATGAACTATTGAATAAGATGAAATTCCAAAAATAAATTTTAGGGATTTTAAATTTTGCTCTGAATACTTACAAAAAGCTCTGTCGTATTCCATTCTTAACTCATTTTTAGGTATATATAGTTCAATATTTTTTCTTAATTGATTAATGAAATCCTTTTTATTTTCACCTTTTAGTGTTAATTCTCCGTATCTAATTAATATTTCCATTTCTTGATTAGCACACATTTTATTTCTCCTTTGACTTATTAATTAATTTTAGCGATTTATTAATTATTTCATCATATTTATTCTGATATATTAAGTTAATTAATTCAATATTTTTTTCTTGAAATTTATTTTTTGTTAGCAAGTTAAAATTATCGATTAGATGCCTTGCAACCAAATATTTTATGTTAATCACAATAATTTTTTTTTGAATGACTTGATTTATTAAGTTTAGTTCATATTCGTCATTTATATTTTGCTTTTCTAGTAATGATTCAAATTTATTTTTATAATAAGTTATTTCCTCATTTAATGGTATTTTAAAGTCATGTAATCCAAATGTCTCAATTAACATATTGGTCATTTTATCCTTGAAAGCGGTCTTATCTTTTTTGTTTCAATTATTTTTAAATTGTCTTTGAAAAAACGGGATTTTACACATTTTTTTTAGAATATTATTTAGATTATTTAATCTTTCAAAATATGAAATATTGCTTGAATTTTTTTTATTTTTTGATTTAAAATACGCCAGATTTTGGTAATAAAATTCATAAAAATTATTTATTAATAATTTATATTTTGCGTTTTGACGGTCTGATTTAAGATTTTTTCAATGTTGTATATCAAAAAGATCAATTATTTTGCTTATAAGCTCAGAATTTGATTTTAATATTTCAAAACTATCTATTTCTTTTTTGATTTCAATATATTTGTAAATTATTTTTTTTGAAAGGTTTTCAAGTTTTGTTTTGAATGTTACAATTCAATCAAAAAAATTAGTTTTATGAATTTTAAATTTAATTTCTTCAATCACACTTCTAGTTTCATCAATGAAAGAATTTAGCATTTGCCAATTAAAAAAAAATTGGTGAAAAGATGAATATTTGATGACAATGTCCTCAATAAATTTAAATGGAATTTCAATATTATTTTCAATATATGAGTATAGTGTTAAACCATTTTTTATAAAGAACAAAAAATCATTTAATATTTTTTTGATATTTTTTGAATTGGTTAAAAAATGATTATTCCAACCTTTATATAGTTGAAGCTTACTACTATATTCAACAATATTTTTTATTTCATTGTATTTTTTATTAAATTCAATTGAAAAATCTTGCAAGAAAAGGTTGTTTTTATTGTTATCAATACATTTATTTATATTTAAGAAGACGGATTTTAAATTATTTGAAAAGATGAGAAATTTTGAGATATTTTGACTTTCAAGAAAAATAAAATCTTTATTTTCTTTTATTGTTTCTTTTATTGTTTTTCATTCGACAATTGCTTTATTAAAAATTTTTTTAAATTCAGGACTTTTCGACTTTTTTTCTTGTATGTTTCTTATGTTATTAATCATATGCAATTCATTAAGAAAAAAAGTTATCTTTGTTAGTGAAAATTCAATAATATTTATTACATTAGCAGTTATTTTTTCTTGGTATGTGCATTTATTGTTTTTATCTGTAAATTCATGAAATTGATTATTAATTTTTTTAATTTTTTTTAAATTTTGGTTTATGTATTCAATCTTTTTTTGAAGTTTCTTGATTTTAAATTCCTTTTTTAAAGATCGAATAATGAAGGTGATAATAATAGGTATTATCCAAATTACATTTAACAAAAAATACAAATAATTGTGTACCATAGTAAGTAAAATTATATTTTATATATCTTATTTATTGTTCACAATATATCTAAGTCTAGTTTTATTTGAAAAAAATGTAAAAAAATAATATAATTTTCCTTATATGAGAAAGCAAAAGAAAGTGTCACTATCTTGTCAGGAATGCTTGCATAAAAATTATTCTGTTAATAAAAGTAATGAAAAAAGACTAGAGATTAAGAAATTTTGTAAATATTGCAATATTCAAACAATTCATAAAGAGGAAAAATAAGGTATGCTAGAAAAAACAAAGATGAGTCCTGAAGAAAAAAAAGAGATTAAAGATAGAGTAAGAAGAGAGAAAGCTCTTTTAAAGGAAAGAAAAAAGGATGAAGCTAAGGCAACGAAACTTTACACTTTTAGAAATTTAGTAAGGGAAATTAAGAGAGTTGCGTGGCCAAGTAATTTCAAGTCTTGAAAATGGTTTGGAATTACTATTGCCTTTGTGTTAATCATGGCTATATTTTGCTTTGTTATAACTTTAATTTTTACCGGTTTATGAAATGTAGTGGGTATTAGAACATAATATTTTTTAAGGAGAAAAAATGTATTCAGATTGTAAGTGATATATGATATCAACTGTTTCAGGCAAGGAAGATAACGTTGTTGAAGCATTGAAAAACAAAATTAGTTCTCAAAAAATGGAAGATTTCTTTAAGGATATTAGAATTTTTAAGATGCCCCATTTGTCTAGCAAAGAATTGCAAAAGAAAAGCAGGGGTGAGGAATACAACATTAAGTATGTAAATATTTATAAAGGTTATATTTTTCTTAATATGATAATGACTGATGAATCCTGGTATTTAGTTCGTAATACACAATACGTTACTGGTTTGATTGGATCTTCTGGAAAAGGTGCAAAACCAACGCCAATCAGTGAAAACACCTTTGAAAAAATGGTTGAAAAAGAAAGGATTCTTATTGAGAAATTTGAGGCGGGTGATATTGAAACAGCATTCAAAGAGGGGATTATTGTTAAAATTAAGAGTGGTATATTCAAGGGCGAAGTTGGCGAAATTATTAGAAATGATGACATTGAACAAAAAGCATTTGTAAATATTGAACAATTTGGAAGAAAGGTGCCAACGGAATTCTCACATAATGACCTTGAGATTTGCTCTTAGTTATTTATGGTATTTATTTTAGGAGAATTTATGAATAAAATAACAAAAACGTTAATTAGTATTGGTTCGATTTCTGCTTTGACTCTCCCATTAATTGCCATTTCATGTACTAACTATAAAGCAGAATTAGAAAGAGAAGTTTCCCTTGCTAAGCAACAATTATCTAATATTGAATTTGCTGATGATTATGAGGACAAATTAAGAAAAGAAATTATTGATGCTGAAAATATATTAAAAAATAATAGCAATAAAAATATAGATTATCAGAAGGCACTTAGTGATTTTATTGAAAATACAAATAAAATTCTTAATGATAATAAAACAACAACTGAAAAATATAGTAATAACCAAAGAGATGTATTTATTTTTTTAAATACATTAAAGCAATATGCACATGAACAGTTGTCAGATAAAAAATATGATGAATTGAAAATTGAGTTAGTTAAACAATACAGCGCAAAAGAAGAAGAAATTAAGAAAATAAATTCAGTTTTATTTAATGATAATGCTAAAGCCAAATTAATACAAGAACTAAATAAAATTCTTGATGACATTAAAACGAAAAAAGCTGAAGTTGACAAAAAAGCCAGTGCTAAATTATTTTAAAAAAGAAGAATCATAAAATATTTGAATCTTCTTTTTTGTTTTTATATAAGGAGATTATTTTAAAAAAATGAAGGAATTTTGGTTTAAAGAAGGCGAAAAACTAGATGAATTAGTTAATTATCTTCTGTCATTTAAAAAAATAGAAGCTATATTATTAGACGGGGAATTAGGCGCAGGGAAGACAACATTAACTGGGCAAATAGCCAAAAAATTAGGTGAATCTAAGGCTGTGGTTTCCCCAACATTTAATACTATAATATGCTATGATAAAATGGTACATATTGATGCGTATAAATTAGTTGGTGATTTATTCCCATATGAAGAATATTTTGAAGATAAAATTGTTGTTATTGAATGGTCAAAAAACATTATACATAATTTTAAATATTATTTTAATATTGAGGTCAGTCTTCACGAAAGGGATGGTCAAATTTTTCATTTATTTAAAATAACTAAGCAAACTTGTTATCAAGGCTTATTCATTGAAACTTCTTTGCCAGATTTTTGCATAGCTTTAACTGAAAATGGTAATGTAATTGACCATATATTAATTGAAAAACTAATTAAAAAAACTGATAAATTCTTTGAATCAATAGATGAGTTATTAGGAAGAAATAATACAAAGTTGAATTATCTAGATAATCTTTATATAACAAATGGACCTGGAAGTTTTACCGGAACACGTTTAGCCTTTGTTTTTGCATCTACTAATAAACTTCTTCAAAATGTAATCGCAAAAAATGATATAAAAGTTTTTATTGCGCCAACATATGATTTGTTTTTTAAACAACTAAATTTGGATGTTATTTATATAAAAGCTAATAGGTATAAGGCATATGAAGTAATTAAAACTAATTTAGGAATAACTATAAATTTAGTTGATAGTATAAATTCAGTAATAGATTTTAATTACCAAAATTTCTTTAAAAATTTTAGTAAATATGTTGATTTATTTAGAGAATCAAATGACATCTTAAAAGAGGAATTAATTTATGCTTCTGATCCTCAAATTGGAGGTGTTTAATGAAAATTTTTGCTATCGAGAGCTCTCATGATGATACCTCTTTTGCTATTTTGGAAGATAATAAGCCTGTTTGAATGAAAACTATATCTCAAACAGAAATTCATAAAAAATACGGTGGAACCATTCCAGAAATTGCTTCGAGATTGCATGTTAGAAATATTGCATTATTAATTGAAGAATTTAAGAATATCGTTGTTAATAACAAGGAGATTTGTAAGAATATTGATTATATTGCTTATACTAAGGAACCGGGATTGGTAGGATCGTTGCAAATAGGTTTTATTGTTGCACAAACAATGTCCAGAATATATCAAATACCAGCAATTGGGTTAAATCACTTAGAAGGCCATTTTTATTCAGCTTTTATATCGAAAGAATTAGAATTTCCTGCCTTATGCTTATTAGTTTCAGGTGGACACTCGCAATTGATGTTATATACTGATTCTAATAGTTTTGAGATAGTCGGTGAAACTTTGGACGATGCCGTTGGTGAGGTTTATGATAAGATTGCTAGAAAACTATCATTAGGTTTCCCAGGTGGACCGATTATTGATAATATTTGAATTAATAATAAAGAAAAATATAAAAATAAATTTTCAATTCCACATACATTAAATGAATTAGATTTTTCATTTAGTGGAATCAAAACAGCCGTTATAAATCATTTTAATAGTCTAATAAATAGAAACGAAGAAATTAATATTAATAAGATTGCTTGTGAATTCCAAAATACGATAATTGCCTACCTTAAAATTAATTTAGAAAAGGCAATTAAAAAGTATGGACCAAAATGTATTACTTTAGCAGGAGGAGTAAGCGCTAATAAAGGAATTAGAGAAATGGTGTTAACCCTTCACAACAATGTTTATCTACCATTAATGGAGTATACAACTGATAATGCAATGATGATTGCTAGATTAGCTTATGAAAAGGTAAAAAAATAATATGTGAAAATTTATAAAAAGTTCAACTTCACAGGAAAATTGATTAGATTTTACCAGTTATGAGATTGTTTTTTGAGGGCGCTCAAATGTAGGAAAGTCTTCGTTAATTAATGCTCTAGCTAATAATAAATTAGCAAAAACTTCTTCAAGTCCAGGACGTACAAGATTAATAAATTATTTTGAAACTAATAATAAAAAGATTGTGGTTGATTTGCCTGGTTATGGTTATGCTAGCATGTCTAAAAAAGAACAGCAAAAAGTTAGCGGAATAATAGATTATTATTTTCGCAACAGCCCAAATGATAAGATAGTTTGTTTCTTAATTGATGCCAAGATAGGTTTTATGCCGATAGATTTGGAAATGATTGAGTATATTAATAATTTAAAAATACCATTTAATATTATTATTACTAAAATTGATAAGGCTAACCAATCACAAAGGCATAGAGTAAAAACCCAGGCGCTAACATTTAAAAAAGAAGTAAATATTTTTATAGTCTCATCAGAAAAAAAAGTAGGGTTGCAAGATATTATCAAACATTTTGATTTTTAGTATTTAAATATGTTGCTTTCCAAAAAAATGAAATTACTAAAAATTAAATAATCTAGGTTTAATTTAGTGCGCATTGGTCCATTTTTATATCAATTTTTGTATAATTTTACATATGAAAAACAAAGAAGACAAAAAAAGATTACTCATTTTAATAATTCAAGTATTTACTTTATTTATAGTACCAATGATTCTTTTGTTTGTAGGATTATTTCATTTACCTAATAATTGAAGAGTTCCTATTATTGTTATTTATTCGCTTTTGGTATTGGGCCTTGGAGTTTTTATATTTTTCATCATAAGAAGATATTTAAAAGAATCATCAATTGCAAATCAAACCCTAAATCAGTTCATTCAAAATGAAATAAGTGATCAAGGGATTGGTACTATTATTTTTTTAAATAATGGAAGGATTATATGAGCTTCAAACTTTGTTATTAACAAATTTGGTAAGTCGATAGTCGGAAAAAATATAAAAACTGTTTTTAATATTGAAGAATGAGATGGGAATAATAATAACTTTGTTTTTAAAAAAGATGACTATGAGTACGATGTTCAGGTTATTTTTGAAAAAAATATTGTTCAGATTAAAGATATAACTATCCAAACAGCTTTATTAAATGATTATAAGATGCAACGTGTTGTTTTTGGCGAATTTCATATTGACAATATGAATTTATACCAAGTATCCTTATCACAAGAAGATCTTTATGCTATATATTCAAGTTTCGGGTCCTTGTTTGATGATATTTCTAAAAGTTATAATATTATTTACCGGCAATATGAGAATGGGCGTTTCTTTGTTTTAACTAATCAAGAAACTCTTGAGCAACTAGAAAAAACCAACTTTGAGGCATTTAATCAACTTAAAAATAAGAGTCTGCATAAAGGTATATCCTTGACATTGTCTGGTGGGTTTTCATATGGTTTATTCAAATTGGAAACACTTGACAAATTAGCCAAAGAGGCATTATTACAATCCAAAACCCGTGGTGGAGACCAAATAACTGTTTTAACAAAAAATGAACATCCAAGATATTATGGAACTAGCTCAGAAATAAACATCAATATGTCTCGCACTAATGTTAGCTATATTTCTAAGGTTTTGATTGCAAAATTAAAGTCTAAGAATATTAACAAAGTTATAATTTATGGTCATAAGAACGCCGATCTTGACGCGCTCGGTTCTGCGTGGGGTATTCATAAATTAGCAAGAGCTTATGAAAAAGAAACATTTATTCAAAACAAGACATTTGATGAAACCACGCAACGCGTTTATGATCATATGAGTCCATTAGACAAGCAAATATTTATATCGCCAAAGGAAGCGACATTATTAAATGATAAAAAAACACTTGTAGTAATTTGCGATGTTGCTGATGAAACAAGAATTGAAAATCCCAACGCATTTAAAGGTATTGAAAAGGATAATATAATCATTATTGATCATCATCGAATCGGGGCAAACCCATTATATGCTTTTAGAGAAAATACTTATATTGACTCATCAGCATCATCAGCCTCAGAAATTGTTAGTGAAATAATTGCTATTTCAAATAATGGTGACAAGATGGATGAGATCACAGCACAATATTTGTTAAATGGCATTTATCTTGACACTAATAATTTTCAAAAACAAACAAGTTCCAAGACTTTTTCAGCAGCTGCCTTATTAGAGATATGAGGCGCTAAGATCCAAATTTCAGTTAATACTTTAAAATTAGATATAGAAACCTTCAAACAAGTTTTAGAACTTCTTGAAAACTTGCAGGAGGTTAAACCTGGATATTTCATTGCTTATAAGAACATTTTTGTTTCCCCTGATGTAATTTCAATTGCTGCCGATGAAATCCTAAGAGTTAATGGAAGAAAAGCAGCCTTTGTTATTGGTAAATTAGCTGGGACTAAAAAATGTAAGATGTCAGCCAGAGGAATTGACACTAATGTTCAATTAATTGCAGAAGCAGTTAACGGTGGAGGACATTATGGCACGGCAGCAGCTGAAAGTGATGAAAATATCGAACTTTTTGTTGATAACTTAATACAAGCGATAGTGAGTGTAAAAAATGAAAGTAATAATAATTAAACAATATGATAAATATAAAGCAAATGAAATTATTGAAATCAATGATGGGTTTGCAAAAAATTTCTTAATAAAAAATGGTTATGCTCAACCAGTGAATAAGCAAACTCTAGCTAATTTAGAAAGAGTTAAGCAAAACATTGCCGAAGATCATGCAAGGGAAGTTGAAAAAGCGATTGTTTTAAAAGAGCAAATTGAAAAAATAACTTTAAACTTTTTCTTAAAATCGAACGGAAATATTGTCCACGGTTCAATAACCAACAAGGCTATTGAAAAAGAATTAATAAAACATAATATTAAAATTAGTGCTCATGCCTTAAATAAAGATTCTTATAACACTTTCGGAAAACATTATATTAATGTAAAGCTTCACCCGGAAGTTAATGCAATTTTATTAATTCAAATATTCGAAGAAAAATAATTTTATAACATAAAAAAACAATAAAATGAAGGGAGCAAAATGAGCATGCAAACATTAAACCCAAGAGAAACTGCTATTGCTAATAATGAAGCCTCCTTATTGGGATTAATTTTATCTGAACCTGAAACATATTTGAAAATTGCTGTTTTAATAAGGCCAGAAATGTTTCACTTTAAGAGTCATCAAATATTATATTCTGCTATTGTTGAAGTGCATAACTCTACTGAGCATTTTGACCTTTCTAATTTATTGGTTTACTTAGAGCAAAAAAAGCAGTTTGATTTAGTTGGTTCATTTTATATGAATACTCCTGAATATATTGGCTATTTGGTTCAAAATGCTGGTTTCTTGAGTGAAATTGAAATATATGTAAAAAACATAATCGATCAATATAAAATCGATAAACTTAATGAATTAATAGTTGATATTAAAAATACTATTGATAATAAAACCTTTAATGTGTCGGACCTTTTATCACATATTCAATTATCCTTGATCAATATTGATATATCAGAAATTAATTCCTCATTTGAAAAAATTGGCGATGTTGCAAACAATATAATGCAACAAATTTTGCGCAAGGAGGATAGTGATATTGGAATAGGATTGCAGCTTGGTTTTCCAGAATTAGATGAATGCTTGCTTGGTTTAAATAGTGGGGATTTAACTATTATTGGTGCTAGACCGGCTATGGGTAAAACGGCCTTTGCTTTGAATATTGCTAATAATGTAGCTAAACAAGGGAAAAACGTTTTATTTTTTAGCCTTGAAATGTCCAATCCACAATTAGTCCAGCGGATGATTTCTATAGATTCAACTGTCCCTATTTACAAACTTAAAACCAAAGAATTAAGTATTGATGATCAAAGAAATTTATCTCATACTGTCGAAAACATGTTTGAGTGAAATATTGTATTAAATGATCTTGCTACTTTAAATATTTCGGATATTATTACCTTATCAAAAAGATACTCCCGAAATGCTAAGGTTGATCTTGTTATTATAGATTACCTACAACTTATTGGAGACAATTCAAAAAGGTCGCAAGAAAATAGACAACTTGAAGTGGCCAAGATTTCGCGTTCATTAAAGCAACTTGGTCGCGAACTAGCATGCCCTATTATTGCCTTAAGTCAATTAAGTCGTAGCGTTGAAAAACGTGAAGACAAAACCCCTATAATTTCTGATTTAAGAGAATCTGGAGGTATTGAGCAAGATGCCGATAGAGTTATCTTTTTACATCGCGATGACTATTATCGAAACAAAAAAAATGATCAAAATGCTAATAACGAACAAAAGGAAATGTTTTCGACAACAAACGTTATTGTTGCCAAAAACCGTCACGGATCAACTAAAACTATTCAATTAGGGTTTTATCCTGACTTTAATAAATTTGTCTATGTCTTAAAGGAACACGGCAACAACAAACATCAAATTTTCAAAGAAAAGGAGGATTAAATCATGGATAAGAAACAAAAAAACTTAGATAAAAAAATTCAAAAAACGAAGCTCTCCGTTGAGCAAAAAAAAGCTCTATATGATGAAAAAATGGCTATCTTAAACCCACAACAAGTAACCATTTTTAATATATGAAAAAAATATCCTAAAAAAGTTATTTGAATGTTATTGAGTGCTTTTTTATACAATATAGCAATTACTGTTTTTCTTAGAAAGGCAGCAACTATTGCTTCAGGCACATCATCGCTTTCTCAAATTATTACTTTTACTGCTCCTGCTACTGCACAATTCTATGGTTTATTTTATGTATTAGTTAATTTACCATTAATGTTTGTTTTCTGAAGAATGAATCCGAGAATGTTTATGGTTTTAACATACTATTGAATGCTATTTCAGGTTATTGTTCAATTAATATATATAGAATATGACGGTCGTGGATCAAATCCAATTGTTAACTTTATTAATCAAAAAATTTCATTCTATAATCCGGTTGGCGAGAATAATTTCTATTGAGCTCCTTTCGGAATTGATACGAGAGTAGTTTCAAAACTATATAACAACGGACAAAGTAAAGAAATATTAAAAGTTCTTCAAGGCGAAAATTTAACAATTGAATTTGATAAAGGTGCTAAGGAAGTTATTACTTATTTTCAAAATCAATACGCTCCAAAAGACTTGAATTTGATAGTTAAAAATATTACTGATTCTGCATTAGTTGAACAATTTAAAATAGGAAAAGTATCACTCTTAGGTTCAATACCTTTATTATTAAAAGATACTAAAATTTATGGTGTTTATGATGGCCAAAATTGGCCGGTTCTTGTCTATGCCATTATGGGTGGTGCTTCAGAAGGATTTGCTTCTATAGTTGCGTGAAGACAAAAAGGTTCTATTGGAGGAACATCAGTTATTTCTAACTTTATTGCATATAAAAATAAAAAACCAGTTGGTAATGTATTCTTAATGGTAGCAATTTGCTTTTCATCTTCATCAACGATTATCATTGGTTCGTTAGAATTTAGCGGCAATATTACAGGGCATGTTTGAAATTCGGGCTTATTCTTAGTAAGAATTTTAGGTACTATTTCATATTTATTAGTATTTTCGACACTTGTTAATAAGTTTTATCCTAAATATAAGAAAGTTAAAATTGAGATATATACAAGATATCCTGAAATTGTTGCTGAACAATTTAAAAAGATTGGTTATGCTCACTCATTTAATATCTTTAATGGCGTTGGTGGATTTAGCCATGAGGAATTTGGCAAAATTGAAACTGTTGCTTTATTTTTAGAAAAAGATATTATTATGGAACAAGTTAAGAAAGTAGATAAGTCTGCGTGAATAACTACTTCAAATATTCATAATATATCGGGTGTGTTTGATACATCGTTTGTTGATTAAGAGTCTATATAGAGACTCTTTTTAATTTTTTATAATACTAGTTTCGTATAAAATAAATTTTTATTTCGTTAAAAACTTTATAATTTAATATATTTTATTGGAGCAAAATGAGCAAAAAAGTAATTTTAGGAATGAGTGGCGGAGTTGATTCTAGTGTGTGCGCATACCTACTTTTAAAACAAGGATACGAAGTTGAAGGTTTGTTTATGCGAAATTGAGATTCATTTTTAAACAATGATTTCTTAGGCAATGAAGACATTTCACAAAATATTTGTCCACAAGAACAAGATTATCAAGATGCAAAGGATGTTGCAAATCAACTAAATATTAAGCTACACCGTGTGGATTTTGTTAAGGAATATTGAGACAATGTTTTTAAATACCTAATTAATGAATATGAAATTGGCCGTACACCAAATCCTGATATTTTTTGTAATAAATTTATAAAGTTTAAAGCTTTTTCGGATTATGCATTTAATGAATTAAAAGCCGATTATATTGCTATGGGTCATTATGCATACACTAATGATGGGGAATTATTTCGGGCCTTTGATCAGACTAAGGATCAATCGTATTTCCTGGCTCAATTAAACAACGAACAACTAAAAAAGGTTATTTTTCCTCTAGCTAATATAACAAAAAATGAAGTAAGAACAATCGCTAAGAAGTTAAATTTAAAAACTGCCTTTAAAAAAGATTCAACAGGCATTTGTTTTATTGGCGAAAGAAGATTCACAAAATTTCTTGAAAATTATATTCCTGCTCAACCAGGTGACATAATTGATATTGCCACAAGCAATAAGGTTGGGGAACATAACGGCGCAATGTATTATACAATTGGTCAACGCAAGGGTTTAAATCTCGGTGGATTTAAGAAACCTTATTTTGTTGTTGGACATAATATTAAAAAAAGAATTATTTATGTTGCTAATGAGGACCATAAAGAATATTTGTTATCCGATAAGATTATTGCCAAAGATTGAAATTTAATTGCTAAAACATATAATCAGGAAAACCTGTCGGCCAAATTTAGATATCGTCAAGAAGATATCAAATGTAAGATTCAACTTTTAGACAATAATGAAATTGTGGTCATGTACAATGAAACAGAAGCCATAACCCCAGGACAACAAGTTGTAATTTATGATGGTCAAAAAGTTGTAGGGGCAGCAATCATTGATAGAATTTTTTATAAACAAAAACAAAAGAATTTTTTATAAATCAAATAATGATATAAAACAAGGAGAAAAAAATGCTTTCATCAAAACAAATTAGACAAATGTGACTTGATTTTTTTGCTTCAAAACAACATCTTGTTGTAGAATCTAAATCTTTAATACCTCAAAATGACCCTTCATTATTATGAATTAATTCGGGTGTGGCAACATTAAAAGATTATTTTAGCGGTAAAAAAGTTCCGCCCGCAAAGAGAATAACAAATTCGCAAAAATCAATTCGTACTAATGATATTGAAAATGTTGGTATAACCGCAAGACATCACACCTTTTTTGAAATGCTAGGAAATTTTTCTATTGGTGATTATTTTAAAAAAGAAGCTATTGCATTTGGATATGAGTTTATTTTTAATGTATTGAAACTCGAAAAAGAAAAAATATATATAACATACTATGAAGAAGATTTGGATACATATAATAGATGAATTGAGTTAGGTATAAACAAGGACCATCTTATAAGTGGAACAAGAGATACTAATTTTTGAGATGTTGGTCAAGGACCTTGTGGCCCTGATACTGAAATTTTTTATGACCGAGGTGAAAAATATGATAAGCGCGGCATTGAATTGTTAAAAGAAGATATTGAGAATGACAGATATATTGAAATATGAAATATTGTATTTTCGCAATTCAATAATGATGGCGAAAATAACTACTCTGAATTAGCTACTAAAAATATTGATACTGGTGCAGGGTTAGAAAGAATAACCTCTATTATTCAGGATGCGCCTACTAATTTTGATACTGACCTATTTTTGCCTATTATTAGAAAAGTAGAAGAATGAACAAAATATCACTACGATATAAATAACTATTTTACAAAAGAGCCAGAACAGTTAAAAATTAATACTTGATTTAAGATTATTGCGGATCATATTAGAGCAAGTGTGAATGCTATTAATGATGGCGTTAGCCCTTCAAATGTTGGTAGAGGATACATTATTAGACGTTTAATAAGAAGAGCTTACCGCGCTGGTTTATCATTAGGAATACAACAAAAAACTTTTTTATATAAATTAGTTCAAGTTGTTAAGGACTCATTGATATATGAAATCGATGTTAAAACTGTTTCAAGAGTAATTTCGGATGAGGAAAATTTATTTGCTAAAACCATTAAAGATGGCGAAAAACTTCTTGAACACGAACTAAATAAAAAAGGTTTTATTGATGCTAAAATTGCCTTTAAAATGTTTGATACCTATGGCTTCCCTATTGAATTAACGGCTGAAATATTAAAAGAAAAGAATATCGAAATTAATTTGCAAGAATTTTATGATTTTCAAAAGGAACATCAAGAACGTTCGAAAGGCAGCTTAAAGGCTGCGATGCAAAAGGTTATTAATTCGCTTTCACTGGTTGACAGGAAAATTTCTGAATTTATTGGTTATGAATTTCTTGAGTCTAGATCAAAAATTATCTATTTGCTAAATGAGGAACAGGAAATTGATAAGGTAGATGGCGATGATGATTTTTCATATGTTATTCTTGACAATACTCCTTTTTATGCAACTAGTGGTGGACAAAATCATGACTTTGGCTATATGATACAAGGAAATAATAAAATTGAAATAATTGATGTATTTAAAGATAAATACCAAAATCATGTTCATTATGTTAAAGGAAAGATTGATAAAAATTTACCTATTGAATGTTATGTGGACAAAGAAAAAAGAATTAATTATGCTAGAAATCATAGTTCAACACATATTATGTTCCATGCTTTAAGAAGAACTTACACAAATGATATTATTGAACAACTTGGTTCAAACATTCATCCTGAATATTTTACATTTGACTTCGGATTAGATCATCGGCCAACTAAGGATGAAATTAAAAAAATTGAGCATATTATGCATGAATATATTGCAATGCAGGCTAAGAGAAATTATATTATTACTTCAGTCAAAAAAGCACAAGAAATAGGGGCATATATGACAATTGATGAATCTGAATATTATGATGCTAATAATGTCAGAGTTGTTGAATTTGAAAATATTACTAAGGATTTATGCGGTGGGACACACGTTGAAAATTCTGGCATAATCGAGAACTTTAAAATTGTTTCTGTTGATTCAAAGGGAACTGGAATTTATCGTTTGAAGGTTATTACCTCTGAAGAGTATGTTAATAAACATTTATACAATGAAATTTTAGAAAAGCAAAAATTATTGTCTTCCTTGGTAAAGAATAATAAAGCATTAGAATCTAATTATAATTTATCTTATTTGGTAGATATTCCTAGCCTTTCATCGCAGAAAGAAAAAATGTTGGATTATTATGATGAAGTCGAAAGTAAATTAAGAGAAGATTATAAGAAATTATTAAAAGAAAAGAATAATGAATCAGTAAATTTAAATGCTTATAATCCTGAAATAATTGGCAATAATGTTAAGTTATTCATAATTAATGAAAATGATGCAAGCTTACTAAGAAAAATTGCTGTGCAAATTCGTGAAGCAAATGCCGATGCATTGATAATCGGTCTTTCTAGAATTAATGATGATAATTATTTTCTAATTGTTGCTTCAAAACAATATGACTCAACAAAGATTTTTAAAAGGATAATTTCTAACCTTAATGGTAAAGGTGGCGGTAATCAAATAGTATCGCAAGGATCAATCAATTCAACTAAACAGATTAAAATAATTATGGATGAAATTAAGGAATTAATAAATGCGTAAACTAGCTATGGATTTAGGCTCAAAAACATGCGGTTTTGCTATCAGTGATATTAATAATATAATTGCTTCTGGATTAGAAACACTCTATTTTGAGGAATGACATTTTATCGACGTTATTAGGAGAGTGAAATATTGACTATATGAAAGTCAATATAAGAATGAAATTGATACAATTATCTTAGGTTATCCAACAAGAATGGATTTTTCAAGAAGTCCAAGGACAATCATGGTGGAAAAATTTAAGCAAAGACTTCAAGACAATGTTGAAATAAATGTTGTTTTACAAGACGAGAGAGAAAGTACAATATTTGCTGAAAATATTTTATATAATGCCGGATACAATGGCAAAAAAAGAAAAAATAAAAAAGATTCATTAGCTGCCCAAATCATACTAGAGGATTATTTAAAAAAAGGTTAGATTTATGGAAGAAATCAATAAAAACAACAATAAAAACATACGACAAAAATTATTTATCTTCTCACAAGAAAGAGAAATCATTTTGGAAAACAATGTTAAAATGTGAGTTTTGTTTTCGATTGAAGAAAATGGTGAAAAATACATATTTTTAACTAATAAAAAAGGTATTTTTCTATTTAGACAAACAAAATCTCATATTTTAGAAGAGGTAGAAGATGAAGGAATTGTTTCAATCTTAAGTGATTTATTAGAAGAGTTTGCTAATGAATTTGAATTAGTAGATGAAAATGGCGAATCTATTGAACACATTTTGTTTGAAGCTGAGACGGTAGATAATTTATGCGCAAATTAATATATATATCATCTATTTCTAACGGGACAAGCAAAATACCTCCCAACGTAAGAACGGGATTAATTATTTCTATTGCTATAGCTTTATTAATTGCCATTATCGCTCTTGTTCTTAGCCTTTATTATAAGAAGAAGGCTATTAAAAAATATTTATCCCCTAATGAAGAACGCGAAAAAGAAAAACTTATTAAAATTAATCCTAATTATGGTGTGGTTCTAAGCGGTATTAAGAAGTTTTATAATAATGATTTAAGTGATTTTTTTGTATGTTTTGTTGTTAATACCATTTATTTAAATGATTACCATAATATTTATATAGAAGATGATGATAATTATCTTGCTTTATCAGTATCAAATTTAGCTAATAAGAAAGTATTTTTTAATGGAACAATAGATTTAGGTATTAATGAAAAAATTTTATATGAATTTCCAGATCTAAAATTTGAAAATATCCAAAGTGTTGCTAAGCTTCCAAATGACAATGAATTAATAATAATTTTAAATAATAAGGATCAATTATTGGAGTCAACCATAAGTTCTAAAATAAACTTTTTAAACCCAAAAGGAATAATGATTATTGAAAATAATAAAAACATTAATTTAGATTTGTTAAAGAAGATATCAGCAAATCTTGGTTTGCGTTATGAAACTTTAAAATTCAAAAATAAAAGTGTTATACTTTTAGCTAAAAATAACATAAAAGACATTGTTGAAAGAGGAGAAAAAGAAGATGGAAGATAAAAAAATATATTTAACAAAGGAGAGCCTTGAACAATATGAAAAAAGATTAGCATATTTGCAAGAAGAAGCTAGACCGTTAGTCATCGAAGAAATCAAGGAAGCTAGAAATCAAGGTGATTTATCAGAAAATGCTGAGTATGATTCGGCCCGTGATAAGCAAGCCGCCATTGAAAACGAAATTCTAGAAATTCAACATATTTTAGAAAACGCCCATATTATTGTTGAAGACACAACCGGTTCTCATATTGTTAAAATTGGTTCAACAGTTAAGGCTTTAAATTTAAAAAATAATGCTGTTTTAACTATTATTATTGTTGGCGCACTAGATGCAGATCCATTTAGTGGGAAAATATCTAATTCTTCTCCGTTAGCCAAAGCAATTCTTAATCATAAGGTCGGCGATATTGTAGAGGTTGAGGCCGCTCCTAAATATAAGGTAAAAATTGAATCAATAATGTAGCTAAATATCCAGATTGTAGATAATTAAAATATATATTGTAAGATATAATAATAAGTTATAGAACTTCCGTATTTTTTAAAAATATAAGGAGGTTTTTTATTTTAAATCTTGAACTTTTTTCAATATTTGCTTTTAGCAAAAATATTTAAAAAAATTTTGTTAAATTTATTTTATTTTTTTTAACTTAATCATGTATAATGATATGGTACTTATTTTAAAAACGTTCTTATTTAATGTAAAAAATTAAAAAATTTTCATAATAAAAAGTTTAAAATAATGTATACTTATAAAAGTGCACTTTTTTGTGCCTAATATGTAGTTCTTTGAAAACTGGATACGAATACCATAACGTCAATTTTAATTTTTTAAAAATATAATAAAACCAAAATCAAATTTTAAGAGTTTGATCCTGGCTCAGGATGAACGCTGGCTGTGTGCCTAA
>NZ_JBSQAY010000004.1:0-77883 GCF_053851595.1 Mycoplasma sp. 527
TAATCAACATACCAACCAGGATCGCCTTCAGTTATTTTTCTAAAACAGTTTTTATCGCTATTTCTTTTTAATTTCGGAGATATAGAATTAAAGTAATCTATTAATTGGTCTTCAATCTTACTAATTTCTGTTCAATGTTTTATATTCTTTATATTAAAGAATATGAGATAATTTAATTGAGCAGTTTTAAAAGACTTTTCAACACTACTATTTATTACATAATAAAATATTGTTTCTAAAACCGTGCTATTTAAAATATTTTTTGCGTTTCTTTTAGCTTCTTTTCTAGTTGCTTTGTGTAAGTGCTCTGTTGCATGCCCCTTTTTAAAGTGGGTCTGTAAGAGTTTTAAAAGACATTATTGACCTTTTGTTCTATAATAAACTGCCATAGTAACATTTCTAGTTCTATCTGTAGGTGATCAAAAACAAAGGAACTAAAATCTCTGATTTTTTCAATTTCAGAATCTACTAGATCATCACCAAACTATTGTCTATATTTATTTCCTTTATTTTTGTGCGAGGCATTAAATGTCCCACTAAAATTTATAGATTTTTTAATTTTAAAAACTGTAAAACGGCTAACATCGTGTTTATGGCGATTTGGTTTATTTTTAATTTTTTCATTAGTTATATCGATATAAATACCTTTTCTTTTTTTCTCAAAATTTGTCAAATTATGGATTTCTATTTTTTTATATTTCCAAAATTTCTGTTACAAACATAAATCAAATATCACCATGTGTATTTAACTATTCTTTTAATTTAATGTCACCATAATTTTAGGCCCGTATCTTGTAATATAAAAAATATTTTTATTACCATGTTTCTTTTTATAATCATCATAACTATTGTGAATTTTATGAGGTATTTCACTTAAAAAATGGTTACCTCCACTTCCTTTTATTTAATGCGGGATGCAAATTAAAAGCGATTGGCTTAATAATGTGTAATTTATCATTAGCCGCATAACATGTTCTAATGATATTCAATGTATTTAGGACTAATTTCAAGCTCGTATAAAACTATATTAATCATATTTCTTTAACTTTACTGTATTTTATAAATTGATCTATGCATTTATATTATCAATAATATAAAAATCAATAAATGAAAAATAAAAACCGCCAGTGGCGGTAAATTCGGCATAAAGCCTTATTTTAGTACATACTATTCTTAAGCAAGATCAGATTGTGATCAAATTTCTGTACGTAATCATTATAAAGGATTTTTTAATAAATGTTAAAAAAATATTTTAAAACCCATTAATTAGCGTGAAAAATGAGCCACCAATATTTTGAACTTGTTTAATTATACATTTTGCATAATTTCTAATAAAAAATATAAAAAAATAGTTCTACTAGGAATAGAATAATTTATAAAATTACAATTTTATTTATATCTCCTCTTATTTTTTTATAAATCTTCATTAATTGATCGCATTAAATCTATTTCTCTTTGTGAAATAAGACCAGTTTTAACAAAAGATTCTAAAATTTCTGTTTTTTTAGATAACATTTGATTGCGCTAATATCTAGCTTTTTGGTGTTTTACATTTTTTAAGCCGCCGATATTTCAAGAGGAAGCTTTTTACTATATGCTATTTTCTCATACATTTGAATGTCATTTTCATTTAATTCAAAAGCTTTATATCTTTTATTGTTTATGTGAAAATAGTATTGTTGATCTGCACCGACCATAAAAGTTACATCATTTTTTGATGTGACTTTTATTTTTTGATTTTTTTCATTTTTAGGAATATATTTTTTATTTTTAAATGTTACAATTCCATTAAAAATTTGTCTTTTAATTGGCAAATCAAAATAAGCTTCAAGAGTTGCACTGTTTGGTTTTCTAAATTCATTTTTTTCAGAATCGGTAATTGATTTTCTTGTTTTTATATCATTAAGCATTGCAATAATTTCGTGTCTATATTTATTAGCGTCTTGGTTTGTTTTAATATTTCTATCTTTTAAAAATATTGGAATTCTATTATGTGAATTCTCTAAAAACTTTCTATATGTGGTTTTTCATTAGATACTGATGTTGTTATAAATTCAGTAGCTAATTTTGTGACTGCATTATACAAAATAGTGCTAGATTCAAGACTATTTATGAAAATTCATTCTATTATCACTAATCATTATCTTTGGTATCTCATATTTATTAATCATATTTTGAATAATAATTTAATAACCTTTTACTGATTTACGCTTTTTATCAAAATAAAGTGATAAAACTTTTGAACTTGAAACATCGCTACATGCAACAATTCTTCATAAGGTTTGATCAACAAAAAATGAATAGATCCATCAAGTTCAACACATTCGCCTATATTTACTAATTTTCTTTTTGAGGTTATGTTTAGTTTTGCAATCTTTTTTAGGCAAAATATTTGGCTTATAAGGTATATTTTTTACAAAAGTTCTTTGTCTTTTTATTGTATTTTTATGAGCAAAAGCACTTAGAAATCCGCTTTGCGTAAGTCTTCTTGTTAATTGACTATATGATATTTTTACATTAGTTATTCTCTCATAAAACAAACACTAAGACATATATTAATTACAAGAGCTATTTTTGTTCCAGTAATTAATTTTTTGCTTTCATATTTTTTTGATAATTGATAATTAAATCATTACTGTAAATCTTTTTCTATCGCCTCGTTGATTGCCATGTGCTAAGTTAACCTCTTTTTTGCATAATTTAGCATTTTTTAATTTTTGTTTTAATATTTTTTTGGTTGATATTGAACATTTTGCTTTCAAGGATAATTGCTTATTTGTTAAATTGGAATATGTAATTATAACATCTATTTTTTTGTTTTCTATTTAATTGAAAATAGTTTAATTCTATTTCGCGCATAATAAAACCACCTATTATATATGTTAGGTGGCTCATTTTTGTTGCGATTTAGCGATTTTTTATGAAATTACAATTTTTTTAAAGAAATTAGCCACCATTGTCTTAAAAACTTCTTCTAAATCATTTTCATTATCTTTTGAATAATAGTATGTAGTTAGTAATTTTGTGTTTTTACTCAAAAGATCCTTTGTTGAAGAAATAATAATTGGTGATTTTTTTTGTATACGCGTTTCAAATATGTTAATTAACAAGTCAAAAAATCATTGGGATTTCAAACCTAAACTAAGATTTGCAATGAATAATACATCAACATTATTCAAATAATAACATATTGATTGTTTTTCTTCTTTATTTGATGATAGAAAATTATATAGTTCATTAGCATTTAAAAAGGCTACTGTCTTGCCTTGGCTAATTACATTCATTAGGGCTATATATTTAATAATATCATTGCTTATTGTAAAATTGGTTCCTCATAATCAAATGTTAAAATCAAAAACGCCTTTTCCGGTGATCATTGTTCTAAATTTAGCTCTAATATCTTCACTAGCAATAGTTTTAGGCAATGAGTCGATAAAAATTTTTGTTGTTTTTTTTAAAGCAACAACATCAGACGAATTGTTATTTTTTTGAAAATATTTCTTAAATATTGGATCTAACTCTGTGATTGATGTTAATCAGAATTTTTCTAGTTGTTGGCTTCTTATTATCTCCTTATCATTACTATAATCTTCAGCCAAAAAACCATAAATATCAACAAACAGCTTATAGTCAGGCTTTTTATGATTTTTGATAACTGAATCATGATATCTTTGTAAGATACCCATACCCTTTTTTATTTGTTTTTCATTAAGGTTTAATCTTTTAATTTCTGCTTGAATAAAATCCTTTGAAAGAACTTCATTCCTTAATTCATCAATATTTATTTTTTCATTAGGTGATAATATTGAATCAAAAATCTTTTTCTCCATTATTTATTCCTTTTAGTCATCTCATGTTAGTACATCGTTTAAATCATCATTAATATTATTATATTTTTTACTAAATAAAGAATAGCTATTATTTCTATTTAGAGAAGCTTGACATAATTCATTATCGATTAAATATGCATCATATAAGTTTCTTCTTGCAAAGTCATTGGCTATTTTTAGGATGTAATTGCATATAATGGCATTATTTATAGAAATTGAATATTTTATTATATTGTTAATAGCATTATCCTTAAAATTTAATGACTTTATTTTTTTTAGCATCAAAATTTGCGATGGACTGAGTTCTTTTCTTGTATGGTAACTAATATATTCTTCTGAAGTGAGATCTTCAATTAATTCATGTTCATTAATAATTTTAAAATCAAAGCAATCTTCCTGCTGCAAAGAAATTTTTTCACTAGAAAAGACCTCAAAAAAGTTTTTTGAAACATTATTAAATTCTGTTTCATCATAATAATAAAATGCATTATTCTTAATTAAATTATTATATAAAACTTCACCTAATTTATTTTTTAACAAATTAGCGATAAGGGAATTTTTTACAATTCCATTGGCACATAGTGGTTTTATTAATTTAAATAATAAAGTGCCATCTTTGTCCTGCAGGGTTTTAATTAGACCTAAACCCTCTAATTTATTTTTAGCATCTTTTATTTGGTTTATCGACATAACTAGAAATTCTGAAGTTTTGGCTAAATCATATTTCTTTAGTCTATTTATATTATATAAATCATATAAATGTTGATAGAAAGCAACACCCAGACTTCCAATAATAGGAGAATAGAAGGTTCTTAAATTAATTAAATCTTTTGAAGAAATATCAGCTGAATTATCAACCAAAAATTTAATTTGATCCATTTTTATCCCCCTCTTGTTTATATATTTGTTTTTGCATAAAATTAATTTATGTTAAAACGCATTTTTACTTGATAGCAAAATTATTTTATGGGACTAAGAGAATGTTTTGTCTCATTTTTATTAGTTTTTTTTGGGCTAAGTATTTTTAGTGTAATTTATAGACATCGTTAATAGCCTTTATCATCTAAATTTAAGAAAAATTTATAAAAAAAATTCAGTTTTCTACATGAAAATGTTTAAAAAAATAACTGTTTTTGGGTTAAAAATGGCTAGTTTTGATTACTTATAAAAATATCTTTTTGATTTAAGTTGAATTCTATTATTTTTATTTAAAAATCATTATTATAGAATTTTTATTTAATATTTTTTTATATCCTTTCAACGTCTCTAATTTAAAATTAAACTTAATATTATTTTATAATTAAACTATGAAATTAAATAACTTACATCTTAATACGACGTTTTCTTTTTTAGAAAGTACAATAACTGTTGATGAAGCAATAAAACAAGCTCTTAATAGTGGTATAAATTATCTTGCCTTTACAGAAAAGAATCATTTTTTTAGCTTAGCTGAAGCTAATAAAAAATGCATGGAAAATAACATTAAGGCTAATTTCGGGCTTGATGTAAAACTAATGATTGATGACCAATGATACCAATTTATCTTGTTTGCTAAGCATCAAAAAGGTTTTGAGATCCTTAAAAAGCTATCTTATCAATTATTAAATAATGAAATAATTTATCTTAATGATATTCTTAATTTTGAAGATGATATTGTTATTATAGAAAACCCTATTTTAAGCTACTTTAAATTAACTAAAAATGTTATAAACAAATCGAATTATTATATAGGATTCACAATCATAGATATTGAAAAAAATAAAGAATTTTGTTCTTATTTTCAGAATATTTTGGTTGTAAATAATTTTAACACAGTCGATTTTCAGGATTTTATGATTATAGAATTACTGAATAAAATGAATAATAAGACAAATAATATATTGTTTGATGGTACTTTGTTTTTTGATGTTGATGATGGAGATGGCTTGATGAATAAATTAGTAAATAGAACTAATGCATTTGTTGAGTCAATATATTTTGAACATCAAAAAAATAAATATAATTTGCCATTTTTTAAAAACGAACAAAACCTTGATTCAAAAGGCTATCTAAAATTTTTAATATGAGAAAAAATTAAAAATAATACTAAAATTAAGGCACTTTTTGAAAACCAAGCTTATAAGGATAGACTATTAAAAGAATTTCAAATTATTTCACAATTAAGATTTGAGGATTATTTTTTAATTATTCAAGATTGAATTAATTGGGCTAGAAAAAAAGGGATTTCAATTGGCCCTGGAAGAGGTTCTGCAGCTGGTTCGTTGGTTTCATATATTCTTGGAATTACAGAAATTGATCCAATAAAATACAATCTTATTTTTGAGAGATTTCTTAATCCTAAAAGAATTTCAATGCCTGATATTGATGTTGATGTTCAGGATGACCAGAGACATGAAATTATTAATTATCTTGTACAAAAATATGGGTATGAATGTGTTGCTAATATTGTAACTTTTTCTGTTCTAGGTAAAAAATCTGCGATTAGAGATGTTTTGAGAACTTATAAAGATGTATCTTCCGATAAAATAAATCAAGTTTCAAAATTAATTTCGTCTGATGACAGAAGTTTATTTGAAGAAGCAAATAAAAATACGGCATTTATTAGTGCTTTGCAGCAAATTAAGCCAACAGATAATTCTTTTGCTAAGAACGTTATCAACCAAACGTCTCGAATTTCTGGTTTCTATCGTCAAACAGGAACACATGCCGCTGGAATTGTAATATCATCAAGGCCAATAATGGAGCTTGTGCCGACTTTTAAAAATATTGATAATTTTCAACAAACGCAGTTTAGCATGGAATACCTTGACTATTTTGGTTTAATAAAGATGGATATTTTAGGCCTTAGAACCCTATCGACAATTAAGCAAATTGAAGATGAAGTTAAAAAGAAAACAAAAAAGGATATCAATTGAGACATTATTGATTATAATGATCAAAAAACATTTGATCTTCTTTCACAAGGAAATACTTCCGGTATTTTTCAAGTGGAAAGTCCTATAATGATTAAGGCCTTAAAGCAAATTAAGGTAAGCACGTTTGAGGATATTAGTGCTATTATATCATTGAATAGGCCAGGACCAATGGCTTATGTATCAAGCTATGCAAAGAGAAAAGCAGGTATAGAACCAATACCAAGCATCTCGTTGGAATATGATGAAATTGTTAAAGATACATATGGAATTATAATTTACCAAGAACAAATTATGCAAATAGTTCAGAAAGTAGCAAATATGACTTTCGAAGAGGCTGATTTGTTTAGAAAAATTATTTCAAAAAAGAAAGCTGATGAAATGAATGATATTAAGGATTCATTTATTGGGCAAGCAACTAAAAATGGATATAGTTTAGAAGTGGCTAATAAAATTTTTAGTAATATTGAAAAGTTCGCTGATTATGGATTTAATAAATCGCATGCCGTCGCTTATTCAATGCTAACATTTAAAATGGCTTATTTAAAGGCGAATTTTCCATTAGAGTTCTATAGTTCATGCATTACAAGTTCAAACGGAGCCCAAGCGACGATTTCAAAATATGCAAATGAAGCAAAAACCATGGGCATTCAAATTGTTAGTCCAGAAATAAATCTTTCAACAAATAAGGCAATAATTTCTGATAATAAAATAATTTTACCATTAGGTTTAATCAAAGGCATTGGTCCCGAGATAATAAGGATAATTATTAATGATCGCAAAGTAAATGGCCAATATAAAAATTTCTTACATTGTTATTTTAGCCTGTTTAAAATTAAAACATTTGGCAAATCGACATTAGAGACATTGATTAAGGCTAATGCATTGCGAAATTTTAAATTAAGTCAAAAAACAATGCTTGAAGAGATTGATTCATCTTCGAATTCTAGTGTTTTTGTACAACAAAATTTATTTAAAAATACAGTTGATATTGTTGATAAAATCATTAATTGTGAACCACAAAATGTTTATGAAGATGAAACTCAAATAGTTGAAAAAAATGAAATTGAATTGCTTGGCCAAATATACAATTATTCAACAACACAAAACTACGAGATTGACGGCAATAGATTAATAGATACAAGACCTAATAATGAGTATGTAATGATTGTTCAATGTGTTAATGTAGTAGTTGGAAATGATAAAAATGGTAGACAATATCAAAGAATTGATTTTCAAGATTCAAGTTTTAAAGTAGTTGCTTTTATGTTTAGAGTTGATCCTGAGCTATCCAAACTTAAACGCAGACTTGTAAAAATTAAATTTATAAGAAAATTAGATAATAAAATTATTTTAAGAAATTACGAGGTAATTAAATAATGAAACAAAAAATATTAATTATTGATGGTACTTATTTAACGTATCGTTCTTATTTTGCAATAAATAAGAATAATACTTATTTAACAAACGCAGAAGGCGTTTCAACAAGTACAATATTATTATTTTTTAGAACATTGTTTAATCTTATTGAAGAATATTCACCATCACATATTTTTATAGCATTTGATGCAGCGGGAAAAACTTTTCGTCATAATTTATATGAGCATTATAAGGAAGGCCGAGCAAAAATGACGAATGAATTTTATAATCAAATGACTATAATAAGAAAATTACTTACATCTTTAAATATTGTAAATATAGAAAAAACAGGGGTTGAAGCAGATGATTTAATTGCCAAGGTATGTTTTGAATATCCCTTGATTGAAAAGATAATTTTTTCAGCCGATCAGGATCTTAATCAATTAATTAATGAATATACTTCAATAATTAAAAAAACAAAAGAAGGAATTGTTATTTTAACGCCAAAAAATTTTAAATCAATTTATGGCATTAACCCTAATCAAGTAGTTGATTATAAGGCCATAGTCGGTGATTCAAGCGATAACTTTTTTGGTGTTAAGGGTGTCGGGTCTAAGACAGCTATAAAACTTCTTGATCAATATCAAACCCTCGATAACATTTATGAAAATCTAGAAAATTTATCATCTTCTAGGCTTGCGCAAAAATTCATTGATTATAAATCTATTGCATTCAGAGATCAACATATTGCTAAATTAGTTACTAATTTTGAATTAGAAGGTATTGAATTAAATTTATTAGATATAGCGAATGTTGAGCTAACCCTTGACGCCGTAAAAATTATTGATGAGTTTCAACTTAATTCAATAAGAAGAGCATTTTTTAATAAAATAAAAATTATTAATTAAAGCCCTATTTCAGTAAGAAAAAACGCACAAACCAGGTGCGTTTTTTAATGTTATTATGAGTTATCTTTCTTGGTTAATTCTTCTTCATATACTTCTAAATTTCTTTGGTGAAGTGCTAGTTTTTCTTGTTTTTCTTTAATTTTATCCTCACTAGCATTTTTCATAAAGTTTGGGTTATTAATAAAAGTTTTATTAAATTCTATTTCTTTTTTCGTTTTTTCAATTAACTTTTTAAGTTCAATAATTTCGTTTTCCTTATCTTCTTTGCTTTGTTTAATGAAGACCTTGGCAAAGGAGGTTTGGATAGACAAGTCATTATTTTCACCAATAACAAAATTTGACAATTTAAAGATTATTAGTTGTTGATTTTCAGAAATATCGAAGTTTTCGATAAAGTAGTTTAATGTAATGTTTTTAGATATTTGTTTTTCTTCACGATATTTTCTAAACGTGGTAATTAGTTCGATTAGGTTGTTTATTTCATTTGAATTAAATGTATCTTCAATTGTGTAGTTGGCAAGTGCATTATCCCAAAGCTCCTCGTTGTATATTTCTTGAAACAAATAATCTGTAACAAAAGGCATATATGGTTGAAGCATTATTAAGATTTCTCTAAATAAATAATGAATAAAATAATCATTTTTTTTGAATTTTAAAAACTCTAAATATCATGATGAAAATTTATTGATCATAAATTCTTGAATATGTTTATAAACAACGGTGAATTCATAGTTTTTCATTGCTTCATCAATTTTAGATGTCATTTTTAAAAATTCTAGTAATATTCATTTATCGAAATTGTCTAATTTTTCATATTGCAACTCGCTTTTAATATTAATAGGAATATTTTTTATTAGGCGACCAATGTTTCAAATTTTATTGATAAATAACCTTGCGCTTTGAATTTTTTCATCTCCAAAATTAATATCTAATCCAGGTGTGCAATTAAATATTAAAGACATTCTCAAAACATCTGATCCATATTCGCCAATAACCTTAATTGGGTCAATACCATTGCCAAGTGATTTAGACATTTTGCGTCCGTGTGAATCCCTTACTAACCCATGCAATAAAACCTCTTTAAATGGTATCTTGTCCATAAATTCTAGGCTTTGAAAATACATTCTTGATACTCAAAAGAAGATAATGTCATATCCTGTTACTAATAAACTTGTAGGAAAGTATCTTTTTAATTTTTCTGATGATTGTGGTCAGCCCAAAAATACAAAAGGCGCTAATGCTGAGCTAAATCAAGTGTCTAAAACATCGCTATCTTGAATTCATTCATTACCAGGTTTTTCAGTTTGTACTTTAATTTCGTTGCCTTTGTATCATACCGGAATTCTATGACCTCACCAAATTTGTCTGCTAATTGTTCAATCATGAACATTTTCCATTCATTTGACTAGATTATCCTTAAATCGTTTAGGTATTATTTTTACACCTTCCATAGAATCTAGGTTTTTTAGAAGTTGTTCTGAAAGTGAATTCATTTTCACAAATCATTGTGGTTTTACTAATATTTCGATTGGTTCTTTGGTTCTTTCACTATAGCCAATATTTGAAATAATATTTTCTGTCTTGTAAATAAAACCTTTTGTTTCAAGATATTGTGCAATTTTTATTCTTGCTTCGAAACGGTCTAAACCCTGAAACTCCTTCGCTAATGAGTTCATTAAACCATCATCGTTAATACACTCGTTGATGCTAAGACCATAGTTTTTGATAATTTCAATGTCATCAATAGCATGAGCTGAAACTTTCATCGCCCCTGTCCCAAAATTGGGATCAATATTTTCTGAACTAATAATTGGAATTTCTTTTTTGGTTAATGGATGAATTACTGTTTTATTTTTTAGTGAATTAAAACGTTCATCATTTGGATTTAAGGCAATTGCAACATCGGAAAACATTGTTTCAACACGGGTGGTAGCTACAAGCAAGTAATTATTCTTATCATTTTTAAATGGATATTTAATGTAATACATTTTTTGATTAGTTTCAGTGGGTATTACCTCAATATTAGATAATGCGGTTTTTAGCTTTGGATCCCACAAAATCGCTTTTGTATCACGATAAATCAATCCTTTATTATACATATCAATAAAGACTTTTGCAACCGCTTCTGACGCATCCTTATCAAGAGTAAATCGTTCGCTATTATAATCAAGTGCTAATCCAAGTTTTGCTCATTGGTCATTAATGTTTTGCGAATATTCATCTTTTCATTTTCAAATCTCTTTAATAAATTTTTCTCGTCCTAGTTGATATTTATTTCTTCCGCTCTCTGATAATCTTTTTTCAACAACGGCTTGTGTTGCGATGCCTGCATGGTCTTTGCCGGCCACTCACATAACATCAAATCCCTTTATTTTTTTATATCTAATAATTGTATCTTGAATATATGTATCTAAGGCGTGCCCGATATGAAGCTTTCCAGTTACATTTGGAGGCGGTAAAATTATTGTAAAAGGAGGTTTTTTGATATCATGTGTTGAAAAGGTTTTCATATCTATTCACTTTTGATGGCGTCCTTGTTCAACGAGTTTGTGATTAAAATTCTTATCCATGTTATCTCCTAAATTTGTAGCAATGTTTTGTATACTGAAATCAATAATTTTCTCCTCATCGTAATTTCTTTTATCCTTAATAGCTTTTTCATTCTTATTTAATGAGCGATCAAATGAAAAAATATCTCTTATTTTTTTATTCTGAGTGTTATCTTTGTTTATTCATTTAGATAATTGATTTCACTTGCAACTTATATAATGATCTGGTTCAATTTCATATTCAAAAATATTTTCAATTTCATCAATATTATCAATAAATTCTTCATAGTTAGATAATAGGTAATCATCTTTTTTGTCTAACATTTTTTTAACAACCGGATTTATCGGGTTGTCTACAACAATGTTTGTTTTACCTCTCTCAATAATTCGCGAGTTTATCATTATTTGCAAATCTGTTGTTAACTTACTGGCCGTTTTTATATCGCTTAATAAGTAAATCCCGATGGCTTCATTTTCAAGAATGTATTCATTTATTTTATTAAGTACTTCGATTTGGTTTTTAGCATCAATTTTATCAATGTTGTTTCCGATTACAATTAAGCTTGGATTGTTGATTAAAATTTTACTTAGCTCAAGAGCAATTTTTTCATCCTTAGAAAGATAAGACAATTTCATAGTAAGTTTGTCCAACGAAAGGTTTGCATTTAAAAGGATTCTATAAATATTGGATTTAAAAATAATTCTTTTCATCGCTTCTTCAGCGTCGCTTGTTTCAAAAATTCTTTTATAGATTAGAAACTGATTAAAAAGATTATTAAGTAAGAAGTTTAATTCTTTTAGATTAAAAAATGCTCTTAAAAAAGGATTCAAAAAGGTTAATTCTTGATTAAAATCTTCTTCAAATTCAATTTTATTTAATGAGTGGAGGTTGGTTAATAATTCTTTTATATTTTTAAATATTTTTTTAGCATTTTCTATATTATTTTGAAAAACATTTGCTAATTTCGAATTGTAATTTTTTGTTTCATCCCTAATACTTTTACCGATATTTTCAACATTTCAATGAAATTCTGCTTGTTTTTCTTCAAACTTATACTCGTATTCCTTGATTGTTGAAATATCAATATAATCACTAGTTTTCTCATTATTGTCTTCTTTGTCTACAAGTAATAAGCTTGGGGAGCGATTTTTTTTATTTTTTAGCGATTTAAATCTTTCGATAAATGAGCTAAAATTGTTGGTTATCATTGAATTAGCAATTAATTTTATTTGCTTTTTTAATTGTGTTCTAGTTCAGTAAGTTCCTAATAAACTAATTTCATTGATTATATTTTTTCTCAAATCATATAAATCATCAATAAACGAAAGTAGGGAGGTGCGATTTAGAAGCGAAATTAGAAAGAAATGTTTTGTTAAAAAACGCTGTATTATTTTATTAATATAATATCTACCATAATAGTGATTAAAAGAATCAATTTTAAGATTTGTTTTTAAATGAAATTTATTTAAAAGAATTTCACTGCTGAAGCTTTTTCTTAATCTAGAAAAATATTTATTATTTTCCTTTTTAACTTGTTTTTTTTCTTTTAATTTGTCTATTATTTTTTTTATCTTAGTTAGTAATTTACTTTTAAAACCATGATTTGAGTTTATGTCTTTTTTGGAACATATTTCAAGATAATTAGTTTTGGCTTCTTTATATTCATTATATTGCATTAACGACTTTCCAGAAACATAGTTCTTTATTGTTTGCTCTATATATGTAAAGAAAGATTGCTCATGATTTTGTATATTTTTTGCGATATTATGAATAATGCCTGAGAGATTTTGCATTAGTAAAATTTGGTCATTTTGATTTAATTTATTAAGATTTTGCACATTATTTTTTGAGAGTATTAATTTTAATTCATTTACTAATGGTTCTAATGAGTATTGAAGTTGGTAATTTGTTTTAGAATATTCTAATCTAAAATGGTATCTCGAATCTTGGTAGACATCTTTTCAACTATTTTTAAAGATATTATTAAATGAGCTAGTAACTTTATTTTCTTTTATATAGTTTTTCAGATAAGCAAAAACAGTTTCTTCTGATTTTGTTTCAAATAGCTCATCGCTTTCAAAGCCATATGCAAGATTATCACGGAAATTTTGGTTTGAATCTATCATATAGAAATTTTCATCATCTTGTTTAAATTCGATAAATCCTTGAAAATCTTTGATTTTATTATCTCTATCTATCAAGAGATTGAAAATGTTTTTTTTAGATTGAATATTATCGGCAATAATGCCTAAAATACTGCTTTTAGAAAGCTTAAAATTTAAATCATTAATAAGATATTCGAATGAGTAATAATTATTTTTTTTGATCTTATTTATTTTTTTTAGTTCTTGAACTCTAAAACCAGTAATTTTTTTCTTATTCATTAGAATCTGTCACCTTCCTTTGTTTTAACTAGCGATGCAACAACTCTATATGTTGCAAGTATGACAGCTAGATTAAAGAAAATCTTAACAGGACCCGTTAATGTTTGACCAGTAAAATTAACTCAAAAATCAGTTTTTAATGTTTGAGTATCGGCTCATGCGAGTAACACGGTGTTTGCCAGTTCTAGTAGAGCACTAAATGAAATAATAGCCATAACTTCAAGGAACGTTTGGTATTTTTTTCTCACAAAAAGGCGATATATAACAACAAATAAAATCATTCCAATAAAACCAGATGTCGTTAGTAGAATATAAAATGTTTTATTTTTAACAAAACGATTGTGTTCGAATATTGAATTGTCAAGTTTAGAAAATATAGTTACAATGATTAAAATTTGCAAGGATAATAGCACTAAAGTAGAAATAAATGAGAAATTCATCATTGCCGTAGGTCTTGGCTTGTTCTCTAAAATAATGATTTTAACTTCATAGAATGCAATTTTTTCTGAAAAATATTGTAAATCTTCAGAATTCCCTTTTGCTAGTGCTTCAGCAAACTGAATTTTAAAAAATTCTACAATTTGTTTATATTTATATATTCGGTAGTTTCTCGAAAAGAAAAGTTCATTTATGTTAAAAAAGTAATATGATGCTATTCCTGGAATAAATCCAGCAATAGCCACTGCAATAGTATATAAGAAACTATAATATGTAGGAACTAGAGCAAATGAAATGAAATCTGCCAATACTCCTGTGATCATTCCGACAAACGGTCCGAAAATAAAACCTGTAATTTTTATTGGTAGGCCTATAAAACCAAATTTAAATGATGGTAGGGCGCTAATTGGTAAAATTCTTACTGAAATTAGAAAGAAAACAACAGAGATGGCAATTAAAACACCCACAAAGGCAATTCTCTTTGGGTTTCATTTTTTGAATGAAATATTTGTTTGTGATCTTAGCCATCTAATATAATGACTCAAGCCGCCTGGTAACTTTGAATTCATGCTTTTCCTTCGCTATCTTTTTAATAATAATTATATTATTATATTCTGAAACTACTTATAAAGTATGGTTATGCTTTGCTAATATTTTCTTGAAAATCACTTATTTTTTTCGAGAATGGGTAAATTAATAAAAGTTTTATAAAAGCTAGAATTAACTATTACGCCAGTGTAGATAAAATATGACATAACACTTAGTAATAAAATGATATACATAAATGATGCGACAACACCAAATTTCTTATAATCAAATACTGAGGTTAGAGATCCAAAAATTAAAATGTATAGGGTAGTTGGCACTGTTACTATTAGTGCGCCGGGATTTACATGTGAAAATTTTAGTTTAAAGTTAGGTGCAAATTTAAAGAAAAATAAAAATGCTACATATGTTATTATTGGTAAAAATAAAACTGTTGGAATTCAAAAAATAAGTTGAAATTCTCAGGGTAACATTTTAAGTGTTGTTGTGTGATCAACATTAATACTAAATACATTCTTTAATATAAAGTTAAGAAAAGCTGATGTAACTAATAAAAAAACTACGAGTAATACTGTGATAATTATGCTTGTTATAAATCCCTTGATTCGTGTTCTCCACATTGAGGATGAAGTTTTTTGTTCGTATAGAGCATCAAATGATCAAATAAATTTGCTATAGCCCTTTGATGATATTCACAATATAGATATGGTAAGAAAAATAAATGCAGCAATTCCGCCTGGGCTACTTCAAATTTCTGAAAATGCCGGAATAACGTTTTCAATACCGGGAATTAGCTGGCCTAGAATTGTGACTTTGATAACAATCTCTAACTGAGAATTTATTGCTCCAATAATTCCTATAACTAAACCTAGAGTCGGTATAAATGAAAGAAAAAGGTACATTGCGTATCCTGTTGGAACAAAGGCAAATTCATTTGAGTTTATTTTAGCATATGTCGATCTAACTATTTCTTTTCCTTTTACTTTCGAACTTCGCAAGTAATTTGGAATAGCAACAAAGAGAATCCCATATATAATTGCCTTTAAAGCCTTTTCAAAAAAGTTTTGTTTATTTTTATTTTTTATTACTTGTTTTGCTGAAATAGAATTAGCATTATTATTTAGTTTTTTTTCTTGGTTTTTATCATTATTTCAACCGGTCTGGAGTAAGTTTTTATTCCTTTTTTTCATAAAGATCCTTAATTATTTGGCTTAGCTCAATTGCATTTGCTTTCCCAGCAGTTTTTTTCATTACTTGGCCAAGCATAAATTTTGAAGCTCTGTTGAAATTTATTTCAAATTCTTTGTTTAAAGTTGGGAATTCATTTAAAATTTCTTTAATAATATCTGTTAATGAAATTTCCTTGTGTTCAATGAAAAGGTTATTTTGTTTAATTATTTCATCAATATCATTGTTTTCGTTTTGATTAATTAGAATACTTAGGATGGTTTTTATGCTGGTCTTTTGTATTTTTTCATCTATTGCATATTGAATGATTTTTGACATAACATCAATATTTAGTTTTAGCTTTGATAATAACAAATTATTCTGATTTAGAAATGAAACGATTTCGGCAAAGAAAATATTTACGCTCTTTTTAAAATCTGTTGTGTTGAGCATATCAATGAAACTTGCATATTCCATATTTTCAATTAATTGCATAATTTGAACATTATTTAACCCATATTTTAGATAACGCATTTCTCTTTCATATGGTAGTTCTTCAATGGTAATGCTATCAACAAATTCTGGTTTTAGTTCGATACAAGGGATATTGGGGTCTGGAAAATATTTATAATCAATTGAGTCAGATTTTGAACGCATTGTTATAGTTTTTAGTTTAGATTCATCAAATCTTTTTGTTTGTTGCGAGAAAGTTTGGCCGCTTTCATAACATGATGTTTGCCAATTATATTCATATTCTATTGCTTTTTCAATATTGGAAATTGAGTTTAAATTTTTTACTTCAACTCTTGTGTTTAGGTCATTAGTTCCTTTTTTTCTAACAGAAATATTTAAATCAACTCTTAAGCTACCTTCATTCATTTTAGCATCGGAAATGTCAAGAGCTAGCACAATTTTTCTTATTGCATCAACATATGCAACCGCTTCTTTAGCACTATGAAGAACTGGATTAGAGACAATCTCGATTAACGGAACACCTGAACGATTGTAGTTTAGTAAGGTTTGATTGCCTTCATGAAGAGATTTAGCTGTATCTTCCTCTAGGTGAATTCTCTCAATCTCAATATCTTTTCATTCATTATTGACTTTAATTTTTATTTTTCCATTTTTGCCAATTGGATTAAATTGTTGTGTAATTTGGTAGCCTTTTGTTAAATCTGGATAAAAATAGTTTTTTCTATCAAAATGAATATTATGGTCGATTTCCATATTTAAAGCTTTTGCTAATTTTATTGCCTTAATGATGGCTTGTTTATTTACGATCGGTAATGAACCAGGATATGCTAAATCAATGTGCGATACATAAATATTAGGGTTGGATGTATAAAGATTAGGTTGTGATGAAAACATTTTAGTTTTTGTATTAAGTTCAATATGTATTTCAATACCAATAACTAATTCTCAATTTTTATCCATTTATTTCTCCTAGTTTTTTTTCAAAATATAATGCTTGGCTAAATAACTTTTTGTCATTATTTCTTTTTGTATCAAAAGCAATATTGAATGGTAAATGGTTTTTTAAATCAATACCAAGTTTCATTGTTAATGATGGATTCCCAACTAGATTTGCATAAGTTAAAATAAAATCTAAATATGATTTATATTTTGACCCATTTTTAATATTGGGAGCAACATCATTAGAGGCAGGATAAACAAAAACATCAGCTGTGTTATGAATATTTTCAAAATATTCAACCAAGACTCTTCGCATCTTTTTGGCTTTTACAAAGTATCTAATTTGATTATTGGCTTTGAGAAAAAAAGATCCTAGAATTAGACGTGATTGAACCATTTTGCCCAGATATTTTGATCTGGTTTTTTTGAATGTATCAATCCAATCCTTGCCTTCTTCTCTTAATCCGAAGGAAACACCAGTAAGATTGGCGAGATTTGAAGAAGCTTCCGAAAAGGCAATTATTTTGTAAACTACATCTATTGAGTTAAGAAGCTTTATATTTTCTTTAATTTTAATTAGTTTAATTCCATCTTTTTCCATCACATTAAGAAAGTTTTTGTATGATTTAGCAATTTCTGGATTAAGTTTATCAAAACAATCTAAATAGGCAATAGATTTTGGCTTTTCTTCTTTAATCTCATCATATTTAAAACTAAGATCAATTGAAGTTAAATCATTTTTCAGATCTTGCTTATACAATATTGATGATAATTTTATTAGGTCCTTAATGTTGTGTGTAAAATAAGCCACAGTATCCAATGAAGAAGCAAATGCAAAAAGTCCATATCTACTAATTGCTCCATATGACGGTTTAAATCCAATCTCGCCGATATTTGAAGCAGGTTTTCTTACAGAGTCTCCGGTATCTGAACCAATTGCAAAGTCAATATCTTTACTAAAAGTGGCAGCAGCTCCTGACGATGATCCACCAACTAGATATTCTTTATTTAAAGGATTTTTTATTAAACCAAAGGCAGAATACTCCCCCGATCCCCCGAGACCGAATTCATCAAGATTTGTTCTAGCAACACATGTTGACCCATTTTCTTCGAGCAATTTAATAACACTAGCTTTATATCCAGGTCTGAAATTGCGCAAAAACAAGCTCGAGGCTTTACATTCAACATTTATGTCAGCATAGTTATCCTTTATTGTGTATATTGTATTGGATAGTGGAAGACTACTATCATTTAATTTAGCATCTTTGAAAATGTAGGATATAGCATTATTATCATCTTGTAATAATTTATCAATTATATTTTGAATATTTTTATTCTTCATGAACAACTCTTTTCATAATAACTAGATCTTCATTGCTATTATATGCGTTTTTAAGAAGTTTTTCTTTGTCAATTTTAGTGCAATCGCATATTTCGTCGTCTCTTAAGTCATTAAAAGAAATTTTAGATTCGTTGATATGCGATAACGGTTTTATATTGACTAGATTTATTTCATCAAGATCAGTTAGCGATTGGTTAATTGAATCTAATAATTTTTTGGCCATATTAATAACTTCATCAGATGGGTCTAGTAATAAATTATTTGCTATTGTTTTTAGTTCTTCATCGTTCATTTTTGGTCCTTTTTATCAACGCGGTTGAGATATAAAAATTTGATTATTATATTCATTAAATTCATCAGGTAAATTTTGAAATTTTATTGAATATGAATGCAAATATAATCTTTTTGCTTTTTTTCCACCATATTTAGTATCTCCCAAAATTGGAGATTTTAGATATTCAAGAGTAGCCCTGATTTGGTGCTTTTTTCCTGTAACAATTTGAGCGTAACTACGGTTTCCTTCCTTAAAGAAGATGGTTCTAGCTTTTATTCCAAAATCTGGATTTACTCGCATTTTTTCATTTTTAATATCTTTTTCAAGGCGTACAGTTATGTCAAGCTTTTCTTCGTTAAAGTCTGCAACAAATTGATAAATTTTTTCAAAATATTTTTGATACTCATCAAAAACTACTAAGGTTTTATAGTTCTTTGCATATACCACTAAACCACTAGTTTTTTTATCAATTCTGCCGATTGAAGCCGGTACAAAAGAAGAAGTTTTTTTAAAATTTAGATATTTATGAACTTGGTCATCTAGGCAATTTTCTTCTGAATGCATTGCGATGTTTGTTGCTTTATCAACAATTAAAATATTTTTATCCTCATATATAACTTTAAAATTAATATTTGCAGTATTTCTCTTTTTTGGTTTTTGAATTTCAGAAATTCCATAAACAATAATTTCATCGTCTAACTGTAATTTATATTGCTTATCGTTAGTTTTAACTCCATTTACTCTTATGTCTTTTTCACGGAAAATTTTTTCAATTCGTGATTTCGGGACATTGTCACATACTTTTAATATGTATTTATAAAGAATACGATCCACATCATCTTTTTTTGCTCTAAATTTATTCATTATATGTTTCCTCTACAAATAATTCATTATTGGATGCGTCGACTCTTTGAGAATCAAATAAGTCAAAATTTTCATCAGCCATTTCTTCTTCGATATTCGAGTAGCGGCTAAATTCAGGAAAAGGAGGAAGTTCAGCTAGTGTTTTAATTTTAAAATAATCATAAAATTTGTTAGTTATTCCATAAATGATGGGATTACCTGGGGTTTGAGCTACACCTACCTCCTCAATAATTCCTTTTTCTAATAAACTCGCAACAATTCCGTCACTAACAACACCTCTAATGTTTGAAATCATTGAACGAGTTACTGGTTGTTTATATGCAACAATTCCGGCTACTTCAATAGCTGCATTTGAAAGTCTTTGCTTCTTGACAATTGTAACTAGTTCAGATATATATTCCTTTACAGCCTCAACTGTAAGAAATTTATAAACATCATTGAATTCATAAACCTTAATACCATGATCTTGGTTATTAAAAAAAGTCTTGAAATCTCTTAATATTTTTCTGCCTTCTTGGATGGTGTTTAATTTAAAAATATCTTTCACTTGTTCCGAACTTAATCCTTCACTTCCTTGAACGAATAGTAGTGCTTCAATTATTTTATTCTTCATATTCTATTCCTTTTTTAAATTTGATAATACCTTCATCAACATCTTGTTCTAAAATAACAATTTGTTGTCTTGCAAGATCCAAAACGGCCAACATTGTTATGACAAAATGGCCTATTGTTGGGACATTAAAAATCTCATTAAACATAACCTCATTTTTATTAACAAAAAGACTGATTATTCTCTTTTTTTGATCCTCAGGATTTACAGCAACTGTTGATATAGTAATATTTCTAATTAATTCTGAATATGTTCGTTCAAACATTTTTCTTAATGTTATAACTAACTTCGAGCTATTAGAATGTCCATCAAGAATTGTTGAATCAACTTCTTTAACAAATCCCTCGGTTTCTTCTGGTTCTTTTGAAAACAAGTTTTGTCTTTGCTCTTCTTGTTTTTTTAATATTGAGGAAATTTCCTTAAACTTTTCATATTCCGCAATTTGTTCAAGCAATCTTTTCTTTTCTTGTTTGATTTCCTCTTCTGCTTCTGGGTCTTGTAATAACATCCTTGCTTTTAATTGAACTAGTGTTGCAGCCATAACTAAATATTCTGATGCAAGATCAATTTCATAACTTTCTATGTGTTTAATAATTTCCAAATATTGAGCAGTCAATTCAATTAAATCTACCTCAAAAATACTAATATTCTTTTCTCTTATTAGTGTTACTAAAAGGTCAAGTGGACCATCAAAATTAGAAAGTTTAAAAATATGTTTATCGCTTTCGGTACTTGTGTTGATTTTTTTGTCATCTTCTGAAGATAACTTACTTGATTTTGGTGTGTTTGTATGGTTCATAATATTGATTATTCTCTATTTTCTTTTCGTAAAAGTATTTTTTATGGTTTCATCTGATGAGATATTTTGATCTTGATATTTGCTTGAAACAATATTTTTAACTCAGTTAGCAAAATCTTTTTTATCTAGTGTTTGAAATTGCTGAGGTTTTATTGAAGGGTGAAAAATTACCTTAACAACAAGCTTTCCTTGTCTTTTATTATCAAGAGCATTAGCTGCATTATTTATTGTTACTGGTACAAGGGGAATGTAGGTTGATTGAGCTGTTAGAAATACACCACTATTAAAATGAGCTATCTTGCCATCTCTTGTTCTAGTGCCTTCAGGGAAAATAACACCACAAGTTTGGTGTTTTTTAACATATTGCCCAAAATCTCTTAGAATTGCTAACGCTTCCTTTGGCTTTTGTGTATTTATGTAAAAGGTGCTAATTAGTTGACTAATTTTGTAAATTGATTTCTTTTGTTTAGCTTCCTCTCTAGCAACAAATGTCATTGGTTTTGATTTTCTTTCGCCATTACCATGGTTTCATAAAGCTGAAGCAATAATTAAAGGATCTAGATAAGTTGAATGATTAGGCGTTAAGAAACAAGGCCCACTTGGAATATTTTCAAATCCTTCAACTTCAACCTCGACATTCAGGTGTCGCAAAATATTTGAACTATATTTGTGGATAAAATGTTGTTTTTCCACGTCTTTATAATAATCTGGCATTGCTCTATTTCTTTTTGCTTTTGCCAAAAGTCTCACAAAGTTGTGTAGTAAAGGAATAAATCTAAGAAATTTTCTTGTTTTTAGTGTCATAAGTTTTTCTCCTTGTTTTATTTTTTAGGATTTAAATGCAACAGCAACAATATAACCATCTTCACTAGTTGTAGATAATTGGTAATTGGCATATGTATATCTTCCAGCATTCGTTTTTTTGATTAGTATGTTTTTAAAACTAAATATTGAATTGTCAATTTTGAATATGCACTCTTTTAATGCCCATCTGGTTGCTAAAAATATTGGTTTTTTAGAGTCGCTGATTTTTAAATATTCTTCAATTTCAATTGGGTGTAAAATTTTTTTAATGGCGTTGGTGGATATATTTATAAACCTATTAATTTTAGCCATATCAATTGAAATCATAAAACTCCTTAATAAATAATTATTAATTATAATTTAATTAATAAATATTATGATTACAAAAGGAAAAAAATACCAAGCTATTAAACTGGTATTTTGCTATTAATTATTCATCACATAGTGGATCAAATGGAGAAATCGTAAAAATAGGTTTATTAAATGATTCAATTATTTCTTTATCTAAATATTTCTTAT
This sequence comes from Mycoplasma sp. 527, assembly GCF_053851595.1. NCBI lineage: Bacteria > Bacillati > Mycoplasmatota > Mollicutes > Mycoplasmatales > Mycoplasmataceae > Mycoplasma > Mycoplasma sp. 527. Next base: position 22,720 of record NZ_JBSQAY010000004.1, read on the forward strand.
CAACAATAGCCATGTAATTATAATCAGTAAATCATTGGTCGCTCATTGACCAAAAACCTTTTGATCCCCGATCGCTTCCTCAACTATTTTCGACCTTTCAATTAATTGCTTTTCCTTGGGAATCTAGGTTTACTCCTACCATATTCATTGCATGAGCAATTACTGAAGCTCTTGATTCGAACTTTTCAGCTTTTGAGAAGTCTGGCGTTTTTGTTAGTGTTAGATCAAAATTGTAAAGTTCGGAATCTAGGATGCCCTCTCTATTTCCAAATGTAGAAACATCGCATCCAAATCATACCGGGTCCCCTGCTTTAATTTGATTAATCATAATTTTTTTCATTATCTCGATATCAATATTAATCATTGTTAAGGGAGTACCGCCAACCATATTATTGCATAGAGGGGCTTGGATGACAGAATTATGTGGAAACTTATTTCTCGGATCAGATACAAGAGTGATTTTTGTTTCAATATATTTGCTTAGGTATTTTTGATAAAACTCAACTGGCGTCATTTTGTCTAATGATACATATTTTTTATCCTTATTCATATATTCGAATTTGAATTCCTTCGGTGGTTTACCTAATGATTTTATTAAAATGTTATAAACATCTTCTAGTGCTTTTTCTTTTAGTAAAGAAACTTTATTTAAATCATTTGTTTGCAAAAATGTTTGTCTCATCTTAGCAGTATAAGCCTTTAATCTTCAATTAATTTGTTCTACCATTTCACTTGTGGCTTCAGAACTGAATGATTCATTCATTGCATCTTTTGTTACAATTCCATATTTCTTAATAAGATTTGTAAAGAAATCTCAATAGCCACCATCTGAAACTGGGTTAGTATTAAAATATCTAAATAGGCGATCTTCATTCTCTAATTTTAGTCCTTCATTTTCAATTCAATTTAAGTAGAAATTTGCCTTTTCTAATTTATCAAAGAAATGAATATAGTTTTGTGAAAGTTCTAATGATTCAACATTAAATTCTTCCATTAGTTTAGTTCTAATAGAGTTTAAGCCAGCAAAAATTCAACATCTTCCTGATGCTTTTTGATTAGTAATATTCCCTACTTTTGTTTCATGAGAAAAAACGAAATTATGTTTTTTTATTGCCTCATTGTTTATTGAGCTTTGTTTTAATCCATTTTTAAAAATGGCTGATTCAATAATTTTGTTATTTATATTATTTTCATAATTTTCTTCAAACTTGTTAATTAATTCAAAATTAATTTCTGACATATTTTTATATTTTCTCCTTATTTTATTTAGATTATTTTGATTTGGTACAAAATTCCGTCACTCTTATAATATCTTCAAGTTTACCAATAAACGTAATTAGGTCACCATTTTCTATTTCAAAGTCGCCGCTAGGAAGAAATCAACTTTCGCCTCTTTGAATTAATGAAACTGATACGGAGTATTTGCTTCTAAATTCTGTTTCTCTAATTTTCTTGCCAATTATTTCATGATTTTTAATCCCGACTTTTGAACTAACAAATCCATCTTGAATTTCAGTAATACATTCCGAAAAATTTGTCAAAGCATTATCTGAAACTAGGATAGCTGTTTTTGTTCCTGCTTCTTCTTCTGGAGAAACGATTCACTTGACACCAATTTGTTTTAAAACACGTGAATGACGAGAATTTGATGCTCTTGCAATTACTGTTTGCACACCTATTTCTGCTAGCGCTGCAACAATTTCAATGTTGTCTGATGTCGCAACGATAACGACATCAAATTCCTTAACATTAATTGATTCAAGAGTTTTTTTATCAGCACAATCAGCGACGTAAATGTTTTCAACTTCATCTTTAAATGGTAGAAGGTGTTTTTCATCTTGGTCAATTAGTACTAATCGAATATTGTTCGTTCTATCTAAAAGAAGTTTTCTTACAACCGCTTGTCCAAAACGGCCAATGCCGATTACACAAATTTCCCTTGCCTTTTTAAAAAGTTTCATATTTTCTCCTAAACTATTTTGATGATTACAAAATCATATACTAATAAATTTTAAGACTTTTATATTTAAATAAAGTAAAGTAATTTCAAAAAGATAACCCTAGCAAATGATTGAACTATTCAATCTAGTTGTCTGCAGATATAAATTATTAAATTTTTCTTTTTAATTTAAGTTGCCTTTTTAAATTTTAACATTTAAATTTTTTTAGTCAATTTCACCAAAAATATATTTTTTTACCTTTTGCTATATAATATAGCAATGATAAAAAAGCATCATATACCTAAAAAAACTAATATTTTCCTAAGATTTTTACGTAAGCTTGGGGTGGTAAGATATATTTTTATAATATATATCTTATTTACTATTCTTATGTCACTTTTGTTATTCTGAAACATATCCCATAAGGCCGATATAAAGGAACCAGTTAAATATATAGATGCACTTTTCGTATCTTCATCAGCATTTAGCGACACCGGGCTAACGCCATTAGTCACATCCGATACATTTAATACCTTTGGCCAGTTTTTGATTGCCTTAAGTATGGTTGTTGGTGGAATTGGAATATTTACATTTAAGATTTACATTTTTCAATCTATATTGGGTTTGAGATCTAACATCTTTAGCAATATGGTTTCTCAAACAGAAAGAGGTTCTATAACTGTTAGTGAAACAAGAAAGATGATTAAGATAGCAATTTCGTTCTTAATTATTACAACTGCTGTTGCTTCATTTATCTTTACAATGCTTTTATATTTGAGACCAAATTCAAATTTTATAACACAAGAGTTAAAAGAAACTAGCCCTTTATTGTTTAATAATAAAGTCGTTTTGAAGGCTAATGAGATACCATATAATAACTTTCTTCAATCATTAAAGTATGGAATTTTTCATGCGATTAGCTCAATAAATAATGCGGGATTTGACTTGTTTGGAAATAAGAGTTTACAACCTTTTTATAATGATTATGCTTTTCAAATAGTGACAATAATAACCTTTTTGATTGGCGGAATAGGCTTCCCGGTGATCTATGATATATGAAAAAAAATTCAATCAGTCAAGTTAGACCAACCACATCATAGATTTAATTTATTCACTAAATTTACAATAATAACTTATCTAATTACTACTGTATTAGGTTTTAGCATAAGTGTTATATTGGAATATAGTTCTAAATCAGAAACTACTTTTTGATATCAAAAGGAATATGGAACTGTGGGCGACAAACTCTTTGCTATATACTTTCAAGTTAGTTCAACTAGATCTGCTGGTTTTTCGACTGTAAATTACTATAATTTTACACACTCAACCGTTTTATTACATAGCATCCTTATGTTTATCGGCTTTTCACCAGTTTCAACTGCAGGTGGTATTCGAAATACAACAATAGCAGTTATTTTTCTAAGCATAGTTACAATGATGACTGGCCGCAGTAGAATTAACGCCTTTAAGAGACAAATTGGTAAGGAAACTCTTATTAAAGCAGTCAATGTTTTTACTCTATCTATTGTCTTGATATTTATTGTATCAATTGTTAGTTATTCAACTCTTCCGACTCAAACTAAACAAATTGGTGATGTTAATTATCCAATTATTTTTGCAACATTTGAAGCATGCTCAGCTTTTGGCAATACTGGTTTGACAACAGGACTATCTTCAAATTCACACAACTTGCATATTGCTGGCAAATTAAGTCTTATTTTTATCATGATAATTGGACAATTCGGTATTCCTCAGACTATCAAAATATTTGGTCGAGGAAGAAAAGCACCAGAATACTATCAATATATCTATGAAGATGTATCGATTGGTTAGGAGGTTTCTCATGAAAACGAAAGAAATGATTAAAAAAGTTACTAAAATAACTGTTGGTTTATCACTTGGATTAGTAATCCCAATTACTTCTATTTCTTGTGATAATAAAAAAGCATCAGATCAAGCAAAACCTAAAATTCAAAAGAAAAATATTCAAAAACCAGTTAGCGGAAAAATAAATTATGTTGCCATCGGTGATGATTATGCAGCTGGAAATAATAATAGTTTTAATGCTCATAGTAATAACTTTTTTAGCAAAGAAGATAATGAAGTATACGGAATTTCATATGCCTCATATTTAGCTAATTCAATCTCGCTAATCAATGATGATGAAACAATATTAAATAGATATGAAAATCTGGGTTTATCTTATTCTACTACTGATGCTTGATTGCATTTATTAAAACCAACCAATACTAGCAATTTAAATGAATTTAATGAGGTAATAAATCTAAATAAAAAATTAGGTTTGTATAATGCTAATTTGAATAGTAAAAAGGTTATTAGTAATATTAAAGAATCAAATTTTATAACCATTTCATTAGGATTTAATGATATCTTTAAGAAAGATGAAATTTTGTCATTAGTATTAAGACAATTTAAAGATAAAAAAGAAGAAAATCAATTTATTGTAGGCTATAATAAAATTATTTCAGCAAGAATTGCACAATTGTCAAAAAATTATACAGAGATAGTTAGGGAAATAAAACAAATAAATCCTAATATAAATATCAATCTAATTGGATATAGTGCGCCCTTAATTCATACTATCAATATTCAAGGTAATTTTCAAAATAACGTTTTGAAAACAACAACAGATTTATTGAATAAAACAATTAGCAATATCGCCGACAGTGAGAGTTTAAACTATTATAGTTTTTCATCTGAAAATAGCATTTATGAAAATGCTGAACAATTTTCGACTGATTATTTAAGTATCTTTCCAAGTGTCAACGGTTATAAAAAACTTGCGCAGGACATATTTGCAAAAATGTCTACAAATATTACAGAATATAATTCATTATTCAATAACAATGAATTTTCAAATCACAATAAAGCAATTTCATTTATAAAAAAAGCAACAACAATTAAATCATTAATTTTTGGAGTAGTTGGAAATAATGTAGATACATTTAAGAAACCGTATCCATTTGAAAAAAATTCGAAAAATAGTAGTCTTATTGCTTCTGAATCAAGCAATGTTTTTGCTCAAACTGTTTTGGCTGAATTTAGTAGTAAAATAAAAATGCTAAATAATGAACAACTTAAAACTTTTATTGATAACGTTCTTTCAATTATTGGCATTAATGATAAAGAGGCAAAAACATGATTTAATGAATTAATAAATTCATTGATATCTAAGCGTAAAAATAATTTAATAGTTTCATTATTTGAACAGCTGTTTGATTCAGTTTATGTTCAACACTTTCTTAATAAGGCGAATATCAAGGTTTCACAATTATTGGCAAAAAAATCTCCTCAAAATACTTTAACATCTGAAATTAGGAAAATTCTTACGCAAGAATTTCAAGATAAAAACAGCATATACTTAATCTTAAAATCAGTATTAAATTCTAACTATTTATCTAAAATTGAAAATAAGGTTTTTATTAGACAAAATTTAGCGTCATTAATTAAAATATTATTTTCAAACAAATCTATTAAGCAACTATTTCCACAAGAGCTATTGCTATTATGAGATAAGAAAACAATGGATAAAAATATAGTTGTAAAATTTGATAATCTTGTTAATAAGGCAGTGGATAATTTATTAAGCAAAAGCGAATTATATTTTGCTAATACTAATTTTGATGGTTTTATAAATGATATTTTGAGGGACTCTAAGAAAGAAATTATTTCTCTATTTCAAGCAATTGTTGATTGATTAACCAAAGATAAGGGATCTCTAAAAAAGATTATTGATAAGATTGCAACCTCCTTAAAAAATGTTTATAGAGTGCCGCAAGAAAGACTTGATGACATTAAATATTTCATTCAAACAACAGTGGAAAATCTAAAGGATTTTAAGTATTCATATGAACTTCTTGATCTTTTTGTAGAAACTACACTCGATTCATACAAAGATAATAAGTTGTTAGATACACATTCATTTATTAAAGCATTTGTTAAGGGGTTGCTATTTAATACAAAGGATGCCAATAAAAATAATCGTGTCTTTTTTGCTCTAATTAGCAATGTTCCTAGATCGCCTAATATTGATCTTAATAAATACTATAATGGAATAAAATATCTCGGAGTTGGATTGGTGCAAGCGGAAAACATAATAAATTCAAATAATATAAGTAACCTGCTTGATGATCAAACAAGAGAAGCTATGCTTACATTGCTTAGAAATATTGCAAATAATTCTGATAACATTTTGAATATAACAGGTAAGAACTATATAAAAGACTTATTTTCATTATTGATTGACGATATCACTGCAAAGGGTAGCTTATTTAACCAAATTTTAGATAGACTTGGAGACTATGTTGTTATACATCCATTAATTAATTTCATTAAAAAACAAGGTTATGAGAAACAAATACTATCAGCAAATCCCGAATTTAATAATATAGAAGAGTTTGTAAAGTCTAGTTATTCTTCATTATATAAATCAGTTAATAATAAGATAATTATTGATAAGCTAAAATTTTTGGTAAATGACATTGTTGATAATGGTAAGCTATATGACAAAAGTTCACTATTTGCTTTTGTTGTTTCAACCTTAAAAAGAGTACAAGAAAATGGATTGATAACATTAGTAGAGACTTTATTGCAACAAATATCGAGTAAGGAAAATACTAAATTATTAGTGAATGTTCTTACCTCATACATTAATTCATCGTTAAATGTAAAACTAACCAATGTTGAAAAAGAGCTGATCGAAACTTATATACAAAGCATTTTAAGAAACATTAAGGATTCAAACTTATTTAAACACTTTATTGATAATTTTAAGAAGATAACTAAAAAAATTGATATATCAAAAATCGATACTTTTGATAAGCTGGGTTTATATCTAAAAGAAGAATTAAGCAATCTTTTGATTGAATCAACAAACCCCGGTGCAATACAAATGTTTCTTGATTTTTTAAGCCTAAAGAATACAAAAGAAAAAGATGGATTTAACAAATTTATTAATGTTTTATCAATATTTTTAAAAAATGAAAATAATGTTGATTTTATTCTTGACAAGCTAAATCTTAAAAAAATTGTTGCGGGTATCCCTAAAAAGATTGATTTTGCAAAGCTGCCCCAAAATGTTAGAGATGATGTTAAAGGGTTATTAAATAATGTATTGGCATTAATAATTAAAAAATGAGATGACAAGATAAATCCAAAAATTAAGGAATTAATTAAAAATTCAGTTTCAAATGAAAAAATTAAAAATGTAAAAAATTTAAATGAATTATTTTTCTTATTAATTAATGAAAATAAGGAATTTTTGAAGGAATTTATTTTAGACATAATAAACAATGTTATTTTGGTTAATCAACAAAGCGAGCAAAAAACTGTTGATATAGTTGTTTATTTAATTTCTACTCAAATTAATTACACAAAATTAAGTGTTAATGAACAAGGAAACATCAAATCGATAGTCAAAAAAGCAATTGCCTTTGTTAAGGATAAAAAAATATTTGGCCCATTGGTCGAAAGTTTATTAAATACAATGACTTCAAATATTAAGAAATTTGGTATTGATTTTAATAAATATGACTGAGCAAAAATTGTTGACTTTATTGATGATTTAGATATTATAAAAATTGTTGAAGCATCTGAGGATTTCTTTATTAACAAGATATCAAAAGATGAGCTAAAAACATTATTAAAAACTCTCCTTCTAAATGCTGTGCATCTTTTTGCTTTGAACGAGAAGCCAACAAATGATGAATCTACAGCATCTTCATTGCAAGAACCAACTAAAAAAACTATTCCAAACATTAATGTTGAAAAAATTTTAGGTATAGTTCAAAAGATATTGAACAAACTTTCTTCTGAAAATAAGAAGGAATTAATACCTTATTTAGTTGATGCTATCTACGATCTAAAAGAAAATGAAGGTTTTAAGAAATTCTTATCTGATTTACTATCTAAATCTCTTAAAAATGGCAATCAGACAGTTATTAAGGAAATATTAAATAATAAAGGAGATTATTCACTATTAGCTAGTCTACTTATTAACAAGTCATATAGCCTTTTATTAAACGAAGAAAATAAACAAGGTTTAGTTTTAATTTTAAATAGTTTATTTGCCGATGACAAACCAATAGTTTTAGATGCAAATAAACTTGCGATTAAATTATTTAAAAATGTTAAAACAAATAATTTATTAAATTTCATTAAAACCAATTTAGACCGTATATTGGGTGACGAGGAATTGCTGGATGTGATTGCCAGATATCTAATTAGTTTAGTAAAACAACAAGCAAACATAAAATTTAGTGGCAATGAAGATTTAATAGTTCTTAATTATCTAAAATCATTATTAAAATCTATTCCAAATAATCCTTTAATCCATAAATTAAAGAAGAATTTGGAAGAAAAACTCAGCGAATTAACAGATACATCAAGTTATATTGATTTCCAAAAAAAATTGAGTGATGCCCTTAAACAAACATTTAGTTTTAATAAGGAAAATATAGAACAAATTTTTGATCTTTTAATTATAAAACAAGACAAGAAGGCACTAGGTGAAAAAAAACTTGTAGAAACTTTAAAAGTATTGTTAGGCAAAAAAGAGTTTTTAGAATTTATTTTAAAAAATATTAATCCTAAACAATTGATTAATAATATGTTTGATAATATAAATTTATCTAATTTAAATTTAGGAGAACACTCAAAAGGGGCTCTTACTTCAATAATTAAAGACACGAAAGATCTTATTAATCTAAAATATAATGATCTTGTTTCACAAAATATCAATGAAATTATTGAAAAATTATTGCTTGAGGATGTCCTAAAGAATGTAGATTCTTTTGAAGGCTGATTTAAGAATTTCTTCATAGTTAACGAGGATTGGATAATTAAAAAGGTAGACTTGATTCTAAATAATATTTTATTATCAAAAGAAAGCGAACAATTAAAGCAATCAATTGCTAATTTCTTAGTTGAATTTATTGCCGAAAAACTTAATGGCATTGAATTTAAAAACGGCCAAAAAGAATCGCTAAAAGCAATATTTAACAAGGCAATTAATTTCCTCCCAGATCTTAATATAAGCAACGCTATAACTAAATCTGCTATTAAATTATTAGTTAAAAATATTAACCAATATCAATTCAATTTTGAGAAATATAACTTTAATAGTGCGTTCGACTTTATTAGTATATTTAATAAAATAAACATAGATAAGTTAGACCAATTCTTATCAGGATTAGACTCGCATGACTTAGCTAATATTATTCTTTTAGTTATAAATAATTTTGATAAGCTAGAGTTGCTTTTTACTACTCCATCTGTTACTTTGCAAGAAAAATCAAAGAATAAAACAATTGTTGAGTTCAATAAAAAAGAGGGAATTAAGATAAATATAAATGATATTTTTAGATTAATTAAAGTTGGATTTTCAATTTTAAATGCCTCCGATCGCGAGTCTATCAAAAAAGAAATTCCTAGTCTAGTTCAAAAGATACGTAAATCTCCAAAAATAAAAGAGTATGTAAAAACTAAATTAGACTTTTTAACAAATCTTATTTTAAAAGTTGACTCAAACGCTCGAGATTTTGCTAACAAAACAAAAGAAAAGATTATTGAATTTATCTTTGATAAGGAAGATACTAAGGACCTTATAACTAACTTTATTAATACACTAATTTCCTTAGATCAAAAATCATTAGACAATATTCATAATATAAATGAATTAATTAAGAAACTTTTGAACCTAAATAAGTCTTCGATCAGTGATTTTATTAAAAAAATTGTTTCTAATACCACTTCTGATGAAGCGTATATTAATAGTTTAGTTAAATTTGTGTTGAATGCAATTCATTCAGAATTAAAATTTGATTCAACTAGCGACGAGTTTGAAAATATTGCTAACTTAGGGACCAGAATTATTAAAAATCTAGGTAATAAAAATATTGTATCAGACATAATAAGTAAGCTTTTTGAGAGTCTTGTTGACATTGATATTATTGATTCAAAGGGCCATTTTGATCAAAATATATTGATATCAAAAATAATTTCAGGGTTAAAGAAAATCGATTGAAAGGCTTTATTTACATCCCAAAATATAGAGGATATGTTTAAATCACTTATTGGAAATAACATATCAAAAGAACAGTTAGTTAAAGAATTTAGTTCTTTATATCATTATTTGGAAAGAAATATACCAAAATTGACTAATCAAATAAACAACCAACATACAATATCTAATAACACTCAAAATGTGCTAAATCCAGTTATTTCTGATGAACAAAAAGAGTTTTTAAAGAATATTGAAGGCACAATATTCAATGTATTAACTGGCTTGAATGGTTCACTTGATTCTAGCGAAACTGTTGGCAAGGAAGCAATAATCGAGGTTGTTCATACAATCTTTAAAGACCAAATTAAAAAGATAAAATGACAAGAAATAAAACAGGATTTAATACCTAAGTCCGAATTGCAAACTATAGTTGATAAATTTGCAGACAAACCAATTTTAAAAACGTTAATTAGCGATGTTATATCTGATTTTCTAACAAAACCAAAAGTCCAAGCAGCAAATATTGGTGAAATAGTAACTAAAACATTAGAAAAAGTTTCGCAAAAATTAAAAGATAATGTAACAAAAGTACTGGAAGCAGTTGTTGAAGACGATGATTTAATGAAGATTGTTATTGGTCATGTATTAAATTATTTAAAATTGGAAAATGTTACAGCCGAAGACATTTCATTTATCAAAGAATTAATTAGCGCTATTTTTAAAGAATTAATTGAAACTGATTTTTATAAACGAAAAGTTGTTAAGAGAACTATCGATCATATTGTTGGCTATAGTAAAAATTTCTCAATATTTGAACCAGTCAAATGACTTCTTGATGCCATTGAAAAAATTAAGGCCGGATTTTCATTTAATGATCTTAAGATTATTGCTTCTTTTGTTGGTGAAACTAAGGCTATTAATGGTGCTCGCTTGATTAAGCTTATAAATCTATTATTTGGAAAAAGTAATTTAAAAGATTCGGTTTTATATAATGGTTTGCGAAACATTAATATGAATCCTGATCCAACAAAGCGTACTAATATTAATACTCTACTTGATTTTGTAAGTATTGGACAATTAAGCAATTCGACTTCAACGAGTAACATTCAAAATGATGATCCAGATAATATTTCTCCCGACCTTGATGCACTGTCATTGATTAATGAAATCTTTAAAATGTTAAGTATTGAATATTATAAGAATAAAAATACTCAAGATAGTAGTTTTAAAGTCAGATCTAAGACACCTGAATGGCAGGCGTTATATCGTTTTAAGGTAGCGATTGATTATATTCTTTTTGAAACATTTGGACGTGAAACCGATATTGCTCAACGTGATGTGAGTCAAAGAAAAATTAATTTATATACAGGTGTTCGTTCGTTATTATGAGAGATTCAGGAAGGAACTAACATTTCGGCCATTCCGTTTTTAAGCTCTAAATTTTCAGGTATGCAAAGCTATTTTAAAAAAGATATTGATCGTCGTCAATTTACTAATTATGCAGTAAGTGAATCTGGTTTTTGATTTGTCAAGTCATGAACTTACTTTGATGATAGTAATTATGGTCCTGAATCAATTACTTATTTAATTACTAGTTCTGGTTATAATGATAAAGAAAAGGGTAATTTAACTAGATTTAAATATAAGATTAGCGAGGGCGGACAAGCATATGAGATTTCTAAAAAAGAATATATCTTACTAACTTTAAAAGAAGGCGGTTATGGTAAATTCATGAAATTAAATAATAAACGTTCGAATTCATCATGGTCTGGACTTGATAAAATTAATCCCGAAGATTTCTATTAGGATTTAGCTAAAAAAATAAAAATAGAGTAAAATAATTATGCACAGCCAACTGCTGCATAATTATTTTATGTAGAGGAAAATCCGCTCTAGCACTTGCTGCGATGCAAGTAGTGATCATGCTAGGCCAAATAAGCCTAGGCAGTTATTTAAATAATTGACGACTAGTGCAACAGAGACGAGCTTATTTAGTTAAGGTGCAACGATGTAAACTCCATGAGTTAGAAACCCAAATTTTGGTAGGGGAACCTGATTAATATAAATGAATAAAGATCGGGAAGCATATTATTTTAATATGTTTAGATAAATAGTTGGCGCTGTTAATTTACAGAACAAAAAGCGGTTTATCGTGCAAAAAGGCATTTTGTGCCTTTTTATTTTTTTATGCGCAGCATTTAGGCGTTAATAAATTTAGTCTAATTTTAAGAACTATATAAAAAATAAATTTATAGAGAAAAAGCGAAAACTAGAGCCTTTTATCTTTTTTTAACAAAAAATAAGTCACTAATTTTCATTATTTGGTGAATTGGGTATCTACATTATATTTTGGAATAAAATTAAATATATATGGATGTTAAAAAGGAACAATTATGAAAAGAATGAAATTATTATTACCTATACTAACTATAATGCCTCTATTTGTCATATCGGCTAAAATTTCTAATGATCAATTTCAGAGTGATGAAGAGAAACAACGTTTTTATGTTTTGCACGATTACATAAAGCTTACGGGTAGACAAAATACTAAAATAGTTAGAGAGTTTGATGTCGTGAGTAACCGTATCCCCAATTTTTTAACTGGTAAAATGTATTGATTTAATGATAAAGGTTATTCTGTTATTAGCAATAAAACCAAGAAAATTTATGAAGTAAATCCAGATTTGAAATTCGATAATTTTTATCTAAGAGAAGCCAGACAATTAGAATATCTTGGAAACGGTGGTTTTAATGAAACTATTATTATAGAACCTAAGGAAAAAATATTACCTCATGAAAGAGAAAGAGATCCTAACAATCTTATTTCTTCGGAATATATCCACTTTAAAAAAAGCAATTATATTGAAGTAAAAAATGCTAAAACGGAAAAAGAATTTAAAAAATATAAAATTAATAAGGAAAAAAACGGACTTATTTATGCTGACCATGAGGTTGCTAATTCGTGGTGATTTAAGGTAGCTGATTATAATAATTATGGCTTAAATAGTGAAGAAAATTCATTTATTCCAAACGATAATGATGAATTTCAATATTATAAGAAGTTTCCTTCATATTACACCAAAAGTGAACAATATTTAAAAAAATCTAATGGTGGAATTTGCGGTTATGTAGCTATTAATATGTTAATTTTATATAATGAATTATTTGAATCTTCAGGATATTATAACAGTTGAGAAAGAAAAACTTTTTTAAGGATTCCGAATGGTTCATTTAATTCATACAATGATTTAAAGACTAATTTAAATTATGCTCTAATTCCTCAATTAGATAGTAATTTTTTGAAATATTTATATCAAAAAACATGGTTTGGTGGCGGTGTTAATTATTGATGACAGGCAAAATATATTGCAGAATCAATATTAAATAACAAATGATATAACTCTAAAATTAATTATTCATATTGAGGTGACTATATCTTTGGCCAACCCTGGTCAACAATTGTAGATTATAAGAGGCCAACTGCCTTGGCGGGATTTTATACAGGGGTATCTCAAGATGACGGCGATAAGAAATTATGAAAAAGTGGGCATGTAATTGTTGCGTATGGTGCATATGAGGATGGAAGATTTTTGTGTAACTATGGATGAGACAAAAATTATTCGCAAATGATAATATCAAAAAATCATGTTGCTGGAGATTATAATTTTGTAATAAATAATAAGAAAAGAGATAAATTAGAAAAAATGTTTAATTATAATGGAGTTAAATATGATGGGAATGAAATGAATTTTTTACTAAAAGAAAAGGGGTATATTAAATAATGAGTAAAAAGAAGAAAATAATTATTGCTATTGTAACTATTTTGGTTATTGCTTACATTATATTTGTAATATTTGGTTTTGCTTCATCATTAGAAAGAAGATATACAGAATATAAATAATGGAAAATAAAAACAATTCTAAATCAAAATGAATAGCAATACTAACCATTTATACAATATTTGTAGTTTTATTTTTTATTATAACACTTCTATATACGCAGTATTTTTTGGATTATGAAGCCCGGCAATCTTATCCTCAAGTCATTAAACATGAGGAAGCAGTAGCAATATTTTGATATAGTGGATTTAGAGCCACAATTTTAGTTTTAGGGATAATATTAATCACATTTTCCGTTATCTTATATATATGTTTTAAATCAAAAATAAAAACTATATCTAAAACGAACACTATAATAATTAATATATTATTTGCAATTAACATAATTTTATTATCGATATCAGTTATACTAGATGCAACCTTACTCAATGCAATTGATGTTCTTTTATGAAAACTAAAAAGCAATAAACCGACTGAATTCTTAAATCCAAAGCACAAAGCCATTTCGATAATTTATTATGAAAATCTAGAAGTATTAGAAGCATTTCTATTTCTATCATCATCATTATTTGTAATTTTATCGTTCTTTAAAATTTACTATTTTGCAAGCGTAATTCATAAAAATTATTTATTAAAACAACATTAGAATAGAAACTACAAAAATGATTTGAAATACACTAGAATAGGCAAAGATAAATATTATAACGTCATTTAAGTATACTTTTGTTGTGTTATTAGCGAAATTTTAGATAAAAATTGGAGATGTATTTTATATAGCATATGGAATTTCATCTTTTTATAAAAAGGCATTTTTGTGTCTTTTTATTTTCACTGTTTTTTCCCAATTTGGTTGAAGAAATCATCTTCTTAGCATATTATGTTTATATGTGGAGGACGAATGAACGAAATACTATTATATTTTATATTTAAATACAAAGGTGATTGAAACGATGTTTATAAGGCAATAAAAAATAAGGAAGAAATTAAAGAAGAAGAATTTGATACATTTAAATTTAAAATTCATGAGAAAAATAAAAAATTTATAACTATTTTAGATGATGAATACCCTAAACAACTTTTAAATATAACTAAGCCACCATTTGTATTGTTTTATGAAGGAAATCTTAATATCTTAAAACAAAGCAATAGGCAACAATGCATCTACTTAACAGGATCATATGAAACTAAAAATATAATTGAATATATAGAAAAATACAAAAATGACAATGATAGCGTGTTTATTAATTTATATTGGACTGGATTAGAGCAAAAAATCCTAAAAACATTTTTGAAGCGTAATTTTAAGGTTATTATATTGCTTCCATGTGGAATTGAATATGCTAAAAACAATTTAAATTTAAAAGAATTTTTAAATGATAACTGTTTAATTATATCCGAATATCCTAGTGAATATCACATAACTAAAAATGCATTTTATAGTAGACAAAGAATTAACGCTTGTTTATGTCAAAAGATAATTTTGCTTTCTTCATTGGAAAAAAAATATAACGGAACAATTAATGAGTTTCTTGACCAAGGTAAAGATGTGCAATGCTTACTCTTTAGAGATCATTTAAGTGAAGATCAAAATATTGATTTAATTAATGAGGGGGCTACACTTATAAATGATAATAATCAAATTTGTTAGGACTTTTATATATCATAAAGATAATTAAAAACTAATTTTGTAATAAAATTTTTAATGTAATTAAAAATATGGAAATATATAAGAAAAAAATAAGAAAAAAGGAGATTTTATGACACCTCATATAAATGCTAAAGAAAATGCGTTTGCAAAGTTAGTTTTAATGCCTGGTGATCCCTTGAGAGCTAAGTATATAGCTGATAATTACTTAGAAAATGTTGAATTAGTTTCTAATGTAAGAAATGTCTTAATGTATACTGGTTTTTATCAAGGAAACAAAGTTTCTGTGTGCGCTTCCGGGATGGGTGTTCCATCAATTGGAATTTATGCATATGAACTATTTAAAGAATATGGTGTTGAAGCAATCGTTAGAATTGGTTCAGCAGGATCGTTTAAAGCAGAATTAAAAAATTATGAAATCGTTCTTGCATCATCTGCATATAGCGAAAGTACAGCTTTTAGAAGTTCAATTATTAAAGGAGATAAAAATAATATCGCAATACCAAGCCATGACTTGAATGAATTGATCTTAGATTATGCTAAAAAGTTGGGAATGGATGTTCATTTTGAAAGAATTTTAAGTGAAGATGCATTTTATACAGAAAAAACTATTAGCGAAAGAATTGAAACATCTGGTGGTGCGGTTTGTGCAGAAATGGAAGCATATGGTTTATTTACTGTTGCTGAAAGATTAAACAAAAAAGCTGCAACATTATTAACAATTTCTGATAATCTAGTTACAAATGAATTTACAACTAGTGAAGAAAGACAAAATTCATTTAATGGAATGATGAAAATTGCTCTTGCACTTGCTAAGGATTTTCAATAATGAGAATAATTGATATCATAAATAAGAAGGCTAATAGAGAAGAATTAACAAAGGAAGAATTAGAATTCTTTGTTGAAAACTATGTTAATGGAAATATTCCTGACTACCAAGCTTCAGCCCTTCTTATGGCAATTCGTTTAAATTCATTAAATGAAACAGAAACATCGTATCTAACTAATGCAATGATAAATTCAGGTGACACAATTGATTGATCATATTTAAAGACAACTATTGTTGACAAACACTCAACGGGCGGAGTTGGAGATAAGGTAAGTATTGTTTTATGTCCAATACTAGCGGCGCTTGGTCTTACAGTTGCTAAAATGTCTGGCCGTGGCCTAGGACACACTGGCGGAACATTGGATAAACTTGAATCAATTTCCGGATATACGATATCTCTAACGGACAATCAATTTAAGACTGTTGTTGAAAAACATCACATTGCAGTAGTGGGACAAAACGAGAGACTAGTTCCAGCAGATAAAAAGATTTATGCACTACGTGATGTTACAGGCACTGTGGAATCCATACCCTTAATTGCTTCATCAATTATGTCTAAAAAGCTAGCAACAGGTTCAAATTGTATACTTTTAGATGTTAAATGTGGTAATGGGGCATTTATGAAAAATATTGATCAAGCTGAAAAACTTGGTAAATTAATGATTGAAATAGGTAAAAAATTAAACAAAAAGATTGCAGTTGAAATTACAAATATGGAGAAACCTCTTGGCCGTGCTATTGGTAATAAAATTGAAATTCTCGAAGCAGTGGATACTTTAAAAGGTATGGGTCCTAAAGATTTTACCGAAATTATATATTCATCGGGTGCTACATTGCTTACTATTTCAAATAATGCTAAAGATGAGCAACATGCCAGAGCAATGATTAAAGAAGTTATCGCTAATGGTAAAGCATTGCAAAAATTCAATGAATGAATTAAAGCGCAAAACGGAAATGTTGATGAAGTTTATGAATCTAATTGATTTAATCCAACATATAAGTTTGAAATCATTTCACAAAATGAAGGATATCTAAAAATTAATTCAGCTATTGAATTTGGATTAGTGGCCATGAAACTTGGCGCTGGAAGAAGCAAAAAAGAGGATAATATTGATTTTGATGCTGGTGTTTATTTAAATAAAACAACAAATGATTTTGTTAAAAAAGGTGATGTTTTATTTACTTTATATTCATCTAAACCAATCGATGAAAAGCTATCTAATGATTTAATAGATAAAATTGAGTTTGGTTCAAAACCTTTTGAAACCAAAGAAGTTCTAACTAAATTAATGTAATTAAAAAACAAAAAATAGGAGAAAAAAATGCTAAATAAGTTAATTGATCATACCTTCCTTGGTCAAGCAGGAACAACAAAAGATATAGATAAATTAATAGAAGAGGCTAAAAAATATGACTTTAAATCTGTTTGCATAGCGCCTTCTTATGTTAAATACGCAAAAGAACAATTAAAAAATACTGATGTCTTAATTTGCACAGTTATTGGTTTCCCATTAGGATATAACGTTGCAAGTGTTAAAGTTTTTGAAACAAAAATCGCTCTTGAACATGGTGCAGATGAAATTGATATGGTTATGAATGTTGGGCGTTTTAAAGACAAACAATATGAATATGTTCTTAATGAAATTAAAGCAATTAAAGAAGTTTGTGGTAATAAAGTTTTAAAAGTAATTATTGAAACAGCACTACTAACAAATGAAGAAATTGCTAAAGCAACTGAAATAGTATTACAATCAGGTGCTGATTTTATTAAAACGTCAACTGGTTTTTCATATAGAGGAGCAAGTTTTGAAGATATTAAAATTATGAAGGAAGTCGCTAAGGATAATTTATTAATTAAAGCATCTGGTGGAATCAAATCACAGGATGATGCATTAAAAATGGTTGAATTAGGCGCTAATAGACTAGGTACCTCAAAATCAGTTACAATTATCGAAGGTAAAGTAGATAATAGTTCAAATTACTAGTTAAAAATTTAACAAATAAGTAAGGACAAAATATGGTAAAAATTTTTCAACACCCTCTTATCAATGCTAAGTTGACAAAGATGAGAGACGAAAACACCACTCATAATGAGTTTAGGCAAAATCTTAATGAAATAGCATCTTTAATGGTTTATGAAATGTTAAGAGATTATCAAACTAAGCCGTTAGAGGTCAAAACACCAACAGGTTCAATTTTTCATGGCGAGCAATTGGATAAGGAGATTGTCATTATTCCTATATTGCGTGCTGGTCTTGGTATGGTTAATGGTATATTAGATTTAGTACCACAAGCTCGAGTTGGTCATATTGGAATGTATCGTATCGAGGAAACCACACAAGTAGTTGAGTATTTTTTTAAAATTCCTAATGTTGAGAAAGATAGCTATGTAATTATTGTTGACCCAATGTTGGCAACAGGTTCATCGGCTTGCGATGCTATTAGTAGATTAAAAAAACAAGGTTTTATAAACATTAAACTTATATGTTTGGTTGGTGTTGAACAAGGGATTAACAAGGTTAATATTGAGCATCCTGATGTAGATATTTATTTAGCTTCAAAAGATGAAGAATTAAATGAAAATAACTATATTCTTCCTGGTTTAGGAGATGCTGGTGACCGTATTTTTGGAACAAAGAAATAGAAAGAGAGACTATGTGTCTCATTTTCTATTTTCTACCTTATTTTTAAAGAAAATAAATATTTAAATTTTGAAGAAAGGAAAAAAATGGCTTTTAATAAAGAATCAAATAATAGAAGATTTTTATTTGCTCTTGATCTTGATGGTACATTGTTAGCAGATTCTGGTGCTGGAACTATTCACCCTAAAACAGAAGAAGCAATCAAGAGAGCTATTAAGGAAGGACATATTGTATCTATCATAACTGGTAGACCATGAAGAAGCACAATGCCGGTTTATCAAAAACTTGGATTAAACGCTATTGTGGGTAATTATAATGGAGCTCATATACATAATCCTGCAGATCCATTCTTTATACCAACAATAACATATCTTGATTTGAATGAGGTTTTATACATTTTAGGTGATCAAAAAGTTAAAAAAGAAATTTCAAATTATGCTATTGAAGGGCCGGACTGAGTTCAATTAATGCATAGAGATCCGAACCTAGAGAAGGTCTTTGGTTTTAATCAAGCTACAAAATTCCGCGAATCAATAAATTTGGAAAAATTACCCTTAAAACCAACAGGAATAGTTTTTGATTGTCAACCTACAACTGATGTTCTTGATTTGTTAACATATTTAAAAAGAAGATATGGAGATCTTGGCGAATTTTCATCTTGATCAAAAGGTGAAGGATTAAGCCCTGTTTTTGATATTACATCTATTGGAGTTGATAAAGGTAAGGTTATTTCTTTAATGATGAGATATTACAACATTGATATTGACGATACCATTGTAATGGGAGATTCATATAACGATCTGAGCATGTATGAAATCGGTAATGTGGGAGTTTGCCCTGCGAACGCTGAGCAAGCAATTAAGAAGGTTTCGACAGTTGTGATGCCTCAAACAAATAAAGAAGGAGCGGTTGGATACTTTATTGATGAATTTTTAGATAATCCAGATAAATATATTGAAATGGCTAAGAACCTAAAAAACGAATCAAAGAAGAATTTAAAAACTGTAAAAGCCGATAATTTTTATAATAAAGACGAAAAATAATATGATGACAAAAGATTCTGATTATATTGGCGTTGATGAAACGGGAGTAGGCGATTATTTTGCTCCTATTGTTTCAGTTGCTTGTTTTATTCCGGAAGAAAATATTCAATTAATTAAAAATCTTGGCGTTAAGGATAGTAAAAAACTTAGTGATTCTAAGATAATAGGGATTGCTGAATACATTATTAAAAATAATGTTGTTTTGTTTAAGGATACAACAATGAGCCAGAAGGGTTATAATAACTTGATTAAGTTTGGAATTAATAATAATGCAGTTAAAACTCTTATTCATATGAATTCAATTGATAGATTGCAGAATATTGTAAAAAATAATAAAAAAGTTGTTATTGACCAATATACAACATTGAATAAGTTCAATGAGCATATAGCAACCCTTTATAATAAGAATCTTATCAAGAAGAATATTTTTGAGAGAATTAGTTTGGTACAAGAAACAAAAGCTGAGGATAAATTTTTATCCGTGGCTTGCGCTTCCATTTTAGCAAGATATATTCTTCTTAAAAAGATGGAAGCTCAAAAAGCTAATTATGATGGCTTTGATTTTATACTTGGAGCAAGCGATTTGGTTATTAAACAAGGAGTTAGTTTTGTGAAGAAATTTGGGATTTCTGAGTTATATAACGTCGCAAAGTTTCAATTTAAAACAACAAAGAAAATTCTTGAAGAACTAGAAAAATAGCTGTGTTTTGTGTAACTTAACCATAAAATTTATATATTGAAAAAATCCCTATATTTTCTAGTAAAATAATTAGGTTAAAATATTTTAATTTTAAAAAATTATTAACAAAAGGGTGAGACTCCTTGGCCAAATATAAAGGCCCAAAAGTCCAAAAGGAGAACTATAATGTCAAAATATGAAATTATGATTCTAGTTAACCCTACATCAACAGAAGAAAGTGTTAAGGATTTAATATTCTCAGTATTAGATGAAAAAAACACAAAATTCGAAAGATTAGAGAGAACTGAATTAGCGTATCCAATTAACAAATTAACACGTGCAACATATTTCTTGATTTTAACAAGTGCACAACCTGAATTAATAAAAGAATTAACAAGAAAATTTAATATTGATAAGTCAATTATTAGATCATTAATTATTAATTTAAATTCAGAAAAAGGTTTGAAGCCAAGAAAACAAAGAAGATTTACAAAAAGAAATTTTGAAAATAGAAGATCATTTGATAAAAATGAAAACAAAGAAGCAACATCAAATGATAGAAGAAATGAACAAAGAAGACCATACATTAAAAAACAACAACCAGTGGCTAAATAGTTAATTTTATTTTATTGGAGGCAAAAGTTATGAACAAAGTTATTTTAGTCGGAAGACTAGCTTCAAAGCCATATAAGGGGATTACTGCTTCAAGCGTTGAATATTCAAGGTTTACAGTCGTTGTAACTAGAACATATTCGACGCCTAACTCTGAACCTGTTGCGGATTTTATTCCATGCGTAGCATGAAGAAGCAATGCATCATTTATTAACAAATTTTTAGATAAAGGGTCGTTGATGCTAGTTGAGGGAACTTTCCAATCAACAAGAACAACTGATCAAAATGGGCAATTAATTAATAATTATGTTGTTAGTGCTGATAAAATACAATCTCTTGAATCGCGAGAAGTTACTGAGGCTAGAAGAAAAAATAATTTTAAAGAGTTTAGCATTTCCAATGAAGAAAATAACAAGGTTCCAACTAGTGAACAACCATCTACGGAACATACAAGTGATGTTGATGATGCCATAGATGGTTTGAGTTGAGACTTTTAAATAAAGGAGAAAAAAATGGCGAGAATTGTTCGTAAGAAATTATTCGTTCGAAAACGTCCATGTCAATTTTGTTCAAATAAATTACCTGTTGCTTATGTTGATTATAAAAATGAAGAACTATTATCAAAATTAGTAAATCTACAAGGAAGAATTATATCTTCAAGAATAACTGGAACATGTGCTAAACACCAAAGAGCGGTAGCATTGGCAATCAAAAGAGCAAGATTAGTTGCTATTTTGCCTTATATTGGTCCTGTTAAAAAAGAATTTGTTAAGAAGGAAGCAACCCCAAAACCAGTGGTTGATACTACAACACAGGAAACAAAATAAATTTATTTTATAAATAAGTGCACACGAAAGTGTGCGCTTTTTTAATGGCAAAATTGAATGAGAGTTGCTTTTAAAACACCATCATAGAATATTCTTATAGTTTTTTAATTTCAATTATAATTAGTAATATGAAATTAAACCTATCTAATCAGTTGCGCCCTAATAATTTAGATGATTTTGTTTGTTCAAAAATTAAAAGAAACCTTTTCAATTCTATAATCAAAAATAAAGACCTTTCTTCATTTATTTTTTATGGTAAACCAGGTTGTGGCAAAACTACAATAGCTTCAATTCTTGCTAATCAAATGAATGTTAATTATGATTTTTTTAATGCTGCTATTGATAAGAAGGATGATTTACTTACAAAAATCAAAAATAACGACATTTTAATAATTGATGAGCTGCATAGATTAAATAAAGATAAACAAGATATTTTGTTGCCTTACTTAGAAGACGGTTTTATTACCATTTATGCCACAACTACTGAAAATCCTTATTTTAAAATACAACCAGCATTGCGTTCAAGAACTCATATTATTGAAATGGATTTTCCAACGCAACAAGATATGAAAAAAAGACTACAACAGATATCTATACAAATGCAATTCGACTGATTAAAAAATGTTGAAATACAAGATTTTATTGCCACGCAGGCTAACGGCGATTTTCGAGGAGCCATAAATATTGTTGATCTTATAAGTAAACTTAGCACAAGTGATAATATTACATTGGGAAAAATTAAAGAGTTGGTCCCCTCAATAAATTTTGCAAGTGATAATAATGCCGATAATCATTATGATTTGCTAAGTGCTTTTCATAAGTCATTGCGAGGTTCCGATCCTGATGCCGCTTTGTATTGAGGGCTATTAATTTTAAAAACTGGAGACACTAGCGATTTATTTCGTCGAATGTTATGCGCTGCTTATGAAGATGTTGGGTTAGCAAATCCAATGGTCGGCCCACAAACGCTAGCAGCAATTGAAAGTTTCGAGCGATTAGGATTACCAGAAGGTTATTTGCCGATTGGTTTTGCGATTCTTAATATTTCTTTGAGTCCCAAATCAAACTCAGGATATCTTGCTATACAACAAACTAAAAAAATATTGGAACGTAATTTAATTTATCAGCCTCCTTACTATCTTAAGGAATTTAATTTGTCTGCAAGTTTTAAAAAAGAGAAATATAAGTATCCTCATGATTATCCTTATCATTGAGTCCAGCAACAATATCTGCCTAATGAATTGATAAATTTAAAGACATATGAATATCAAGGCCAAGGTTGAGAAAAGAAAGTTAAACAATACTGAGAAATAGTTAAAAAAAAGGAGAACAATAATGTTTAATTTGGATAAAATCAATAATTTAGAAGACTTAAAAAATATTAAAAATCAATTTAATAATTCTCCTGAATTAAAACAATTAATGGAGCAATTAAAAACAGCCTCTAAGGAATTAAAACCAGAAATAGGTAAAAAAATTCAAGAATTAAAAAAACAAGCAGAAGACTTTTTTGATATAGCAAAGGATAAACTTAATAATTTAGAAATCCAAAAACAACTAGAAAAAGATTTTGTGGATTATGCCACTCCTGTTGAAAATGAAGGTTCAATTCATCCCGTTAATCTTGTTTCTCAAAAATTTAGAGAGTGGCTTTTATTTAATGGTTATATTGAGCTAAGTTATTCTGAAATTGAAAATGATAGATATAATTTCGAGAATTTAAACATTCCTGCATCACACCCAGCGCGAGAAATGCAGGACTCCTTATATTTAAATAATAATGAGCTTTTAAGAACACATAATACAGGAATAAGCGCTCGTGCACTTGAGAAATTTGCTAATAAGGAATTTTCACAGTTTGCCATTGGTAAGGTTTATAGAAATGATGAAGAAGATAAAACACATACTCACCAATTTACACAACTTGATTTAGTGAGCGTGGGTAATGTTTCCTTTGCGTCATTAATGTATACATTGAAAGAAATGCTTTCTTATGTACTTGAGGAAGACATAAAAATTAGGCTTCGTCCATCATATTTTCCATTTACAGAACCTAGTGTTGAGGTTGATATTTTTTTCAAAAATAGATGAATTGAGGTTTTGGGGGCAGGCATGTTAAATGATAAAGTTTTAAAATCTGCTGGTTATACTAATATGATGAACGGGTTTGCAGCTGGCGTTGGAATTGAAAGAATTACAATGATTAAATATGGTATTGAAGACATTCGAGAGTTATATACCAATGATAAAAGATTTTTAAATCAATTTAAATAGAGGTTTAAGGAGTTAAGAATATGATTTTTTCATTTAAAACATTATGTAGACTAGCTAATTTACAAACTCATACTATCGAGGATGTTGTTGAAGCAATAAATTCAATTGGTTTTGAAGTGGAACAATATTATAAATTCAGCGATGTTGAAGGTATAAAAATATGTCATGTTACAAATACATACAAGAATCCTCAAGCTGACCGTTTAACAGTGTGTGAGGTTGAATATAGTGACGGACATAAAGCTATTATTCAAACAACTGCAACCAATATGAAAAAAGGTCAGTATGTTCTTTCTTTTGTTCCTGGTTCGAGAAGTAAAGAAATTATCTTTGCTCCAAGAAAAATGAAAGGCATTACTTCGGAAGGTATGTTTGTGAGTTTGGATGAATTGGGTTTTAATTCGAATGTAATTCCAGAGGAATTTGGCAATCAAATATTTCAATTAGATAAAATAGATTTAAATATCGACCCAATAACCTATTTTGATTTAGATGATTATATGATTGAAGTTTCAATTCTTTCTAACCGTGCTGATGCGCAATGTTATCTTGTTATGGCTAGAGAATTAGCGGCATTTTTTGATACCGAGATAAAATGACCAAAAAAGGCAAACCCTAACTTGATTTCTTCATTTGAGGTCAAAAAGTTAAATGATACTCATTCTTTTTCATTGGTTGAAGCGTCTAATAGCAATTTAAGATGTTCATTACAAGAACAAATGCTATTATGAAGACATAACATTAAAACATTTAATAATGCTGTAGACCTTACCAACTTAGTGCTTTTATTTGCCGGCGTCCCATGTCATATTTATAATAAAGAAGACCTACAATCAAATATGTTTAATGTTGATTATTATAGCGGTAAGCTAAATATTTTAGGTAATAAAGAAGTTGAATTAAAAAATGCGCTTTGTGTATTTAATAATGAAACGCCTATATCTATTGCTGCTACTATAGGTTTAGAACAATATCAATTTAAGAAAGAATCTCAAAAAGTTATATTTGAACTTGCTTCGTTTAATATTATGAGTGTTAGAAAAAATGCTAAGCAAATCAAATTAAATACAAATTCATCAATGCGTGCAAGTCGTGAGATATCGGATGGCTCTTTGATTTTGGCTTATAATTTTTTAGCTCAATATTTAACTGATTACTCGCATCAAATCAATGTTCCCAAAACCCACAAGAAGAGTATCTTAATAGATAAATCATATTTGAATAAATGCGCAGGGTTTTCAATTAATAAAACTAAAAAGTTTAATGAGGTAATGAAGAAAATATCTAAACTTGATTTTAAATTTAAAAATGATGAATCAGTTGTTGTTTTTCCAACTTATCGCTATGATTTAAATACTTTGCAAGATTTCGTTGAGGAGGTCTTTAGATTTTATGGTTATGATAATTTTCCACTAAAACAACCTAAAATAGCAAGATTAAATTATGATATTAACAACGTTTATGAATACTATAGAACATTAGCAAATAAAAATTATTCAAATGTTAGAACATATACACTAATAAAACCTGAGGACAACATTTTCGATCCTTTTAATATCAGAGAAATTTTGAATGCAGTGGATGCAAAAAATTATGATCACTCGCAGGTTCGTCTATCATTTATTCATAGTTTGAATGAGGTGGCTATTCATAATGAGAAACAAGGTTTTAAAAAAGGGTCTTATTTTGATATCGGAATGATCGGGCGCAAAATGAATATTTTGGGTCTTTGTTCAAATATTAAATCATTTGCTGAAATTAAACAAGATGTTATGTCATTGACTAATAAACAATTAGAGTTTAAAAAAACACATAGCACAATTTTTCATCCCAACGCATCATGTGTTATTTATCTAGGGTCAGAAATGATTGGATATATAGCTAAAATTCATCCCCAAATTATTAACTCAGATTATATTTTTGCAGAAATAATGCTTGATAAATTATTAAATGATTCTAATACTTTTATTAATTATCGACATGAACCTATAAAAACAAGGGATATTACTTTTGAACTAAATAAACACGAAACTGTTGAAAAAATCATTGAAAAAATTAAGTCAATAAAGGGCATTTATTCATACAAAATTATTGATACTTTTTATAAAAATAATGATACTAAAAATGTTACATTTTCCTTTTTAATTGAGGATTGAGCAATTAAAAAACTTGAGCAAGTTTTTGCTGTTTCTAAATAATTCAAATTTATATTTTTTTCATCTGTTTTCGCTATTTTTTCCTAAAATAACCTACTTTAAAAGCGAGTATTGCAAAATATTAGTGGAGGCAAAAATATGAATGAAACAAACACAAAAAAGGTTCTTAATATTGATCAAATTTTGAAGGAAATTGAAAAAGAATTCGGTAAGGAATCAATTATGTTATTAGGAGAAGAACCTAACATAATTCCAGAAACTTTTAGTTCCGGTTCTTTAAACATTGATAATATTCTTGGAATTGGTGGATGACCAAGAGGCAGAATTGTTGAGATATTTGGTCCTGAAAGCAGTGGAAAAACTACATTGGCATTACATGCAATTGCCGAAATTCATAAGAATGGCGGTATTGCTGCTTTTATTGATGCTGAACATTCTATTGACCCAATATATGCTAAAAACCTTGGCGTCGATATTAAAAATTTAATTCTAGCTCAACCAAATTCCGGTGAAGAGGCATTAGAAATAGCTGACAGATTAGCCAAAACCGGTGCAGTCGATTTGATTGTTATTGATTCAGTGGCCGCATTAGTTCCAGAAGTTGAACTAAATGGTGAAATGCGAGACCAAACAATTGGTGCTCAAGCTCGATTAATGTCGAAAGCATTAAGAAAAATTACCGGTACATTATCTAAAAATAAAACAACGATTATATTTCTTAATCAAATAAGGGAAAAAATTGGAGTATTGTTTGGTAATCCAGAAACTACAACTGGCGGTAAGGCGCTTAAGTTCTATTCTTCGATTAGGCTTGAGGTAAGAAAGTCACAAAATATAACTAGCAACGGTGATATAACGGGGAATCAAATTAAATGTAAGGTTGTTAAAAATAAATTAGCCCCACCATACAAAAGTGCACAAATTGAAATTGTATTTTCAAAAGGTGTATCTAGGGTTAATGAGATTATTCAATTAGCAGAGGAATTTATGATTATTTCTCGTAAAGGTTCATGATATAACTATAATGGCCAAAATATTGCCCAAGGTCAAATTAATTTATCGCTATTGTTACAAACAAATAATGAACTTTATAGTGAAATTTATAATCAGGTCATTGAAAAATTAAACAATGTCTAATGTTTATTAACAATGTGTTTACTTATAAAGACTTGTTTGATCTAAAAAAACGTTAAATTATATATAATTTAAAACTATGAAAAAAGAGAATATAAACATTTTATTTCTTGGTGATATATTTGGAAACCCAGGTATTGATTTTGTTATAAAGAATTTAGACAAAATTATTAAAGACGAGAATATAGACTTTGTAATAGCACAATCTGAAAATGTTTCTGGTAGAAAGGGCTTTATTCCTGAACATTACTTTCAATTAAAAAATGCGGGGGTTAATGCCTTTACATTGGGTAACCATGTTTGAGCTAAACATGAAATAATGGATATAATTGATAATAATGACTTAATTAGACCTGTTAACATAGATCAAGGCTATCCAGGGTCAGGTATTAGACTATTTGATGTTAAAGGGAATAAAATTGCTGTTATATCATTTATGGGGATAACTTTTAATCCCCTATTGCAACCTTGGAAACAAGAGGTTGCCAATAACTTTTTTGATAAGTTTGATGAGGTATACAGCTTATATAAAGCTGATTATTATATAGTTGATTTTCATGCCGAAACAACATCAGAGAAATCTGTTTTTGGTTTGTATGTTGATGGAAAAGCTGATGCACTTATCGGTACCCATACACATATTCAAACAAATGATGCTAAAATTCTTCCGCATGGAACATATTATTTAACTGACGCCGGAATGTGCGGCCCAAGGGATTGCGCTATTGGTTCTAATTTTGAAGAAGTTTATCAAAAAATGAGATATGATGCAAGATTGCCATTTAAAGTATCAAACAATAAGTGTCAGTTTAATGGTGTAGTTTTTACGCTAACTAAAAATAAAGATAAAAAAATGATTAAATTAATAAATTTCTTGGAGAAGTAATGAAAGAAAAAAAACAAATAAGCATGAAAGGCAATTTTCTAGTTAAAAAGTATAATTATCGAAAAAACATCATTTTTTATCTTTATCAATCAGAACTATTTAGTGTGCATTTAGATACGAGCGTTATTGTTAATAATCCTCTAAATGAAATAAATCCTTGTGAAATACAAGCGTTGCAAATAATAGAGTCAAAATATGAAACCTTAAAAAAAATTATTGAGAAGTTTATACTAGAAACATGAGAGTGAGAGCGAATTAGCCCATTAATTAGAGCAATATTAATATTTGGTGTTTATGAACTAACTTACAATGATAGTAGCGTAGTGATATATGAATTGGTTAATATTACTAAGCTTTTTTCACCTGGCAATGATTATAAATTTGTTAATAAAATTCTCGATAAAATTTCTAAACAAATAATTAATAAATAGTATGAAAAAAACCTTGAAACAGTTAATAAAGGAAAAATTTTTATTGGATGAAAAAACCATCGATTCTTTAGCAATGCAAGGAAGGATAATTGTAAATAATGAAAAAGTTTTTTACCCAACATTAAGATTTAGTGATGATTGTGTTATTACCATTAAACAAAAAAAGGATAATTATGTTTCACGTGGCGCATACAAATTGAAAGAAGCAATTAAGGAATATGGTATTAACGTGGAGGATAAAGTTTGTTTAGATATTGGCTCTTCAACGGGTGGATTTGTTCAGGTATTATTAGAAAACAAAGCAAGAAAGGTTTATGCTCTTGATTCGGGCACAAACCAATTAGCTTTTTCTTTAAGAATAAATGATAAGGTCGTTGTATATGAAAAGACAAACCTTAAGGTAATAAATAATAATTTATTCGGTGAGGATATAAACTTAGTGACTTGTGATGTTTCTTTCATAAGTTTAAAATATGTTTTTGAGGTTTGCAATAGGACCTTTGGTAATGGTGTTTTATTAGTTGCTTTAATTAAACCTCAATTTGAAGCAAGCAGCAAATATGTTGAACCTGGTGGATATGTTCCTAAACAACATCATGAATATATAATTAATAAAGTGATTAATATAGCTAGGGAAAATAATTTTATATTACTAAAGCCTATTATTGAGAGCCCAATCCGTGGGGAGAAGTCAAAAAATATTGAATATCTTTCTTTTTTTGTTAAACAGGAGAAAAAAAATGACTAATGAACAAAGAGAAAAAATTTTTCCTATGTTTAAAAATAATCCTAATATTATCTATTTAGATAACGCTGCCTTAACATTTAAGCCTAATGTAGTGATAAAAAAAGGGATGGAATTTTATGAAAAGTATTCAATTTCAACTCGTACTGCTGATTCGAAACTAGGAATAAAATTAAACAGTGATCTACAAAGAATTAGACGTGATGTTGCTATGTTTATTAATGCTGATCCTGAAGAGATAATTTTTACTTCGGGTACAACTGAAAGTTTAAATTTGGTGGCGCAGATGCTTTCAAAGGTTGTAGAGAGTGGTGAAATATTATTTACTTATTTTAACCATTCTTCTGCAATTGTTCCCTTTCTTGAAAATTTTAGCATTAAAAATATAAGATTTAGATATTGTTTTGACGGTGAGGACATTATAAAATCTATTAATAAAAATACACGAATTATTGTTTTACCTCAATTAACAAATAATTTTCAAATAAATCTTGATATTAAGAAAATATACTCACTTTGTAGAGAAAATAATATTATTTTAATAAACGATGCAGCCCAAGCTATTGTACATAGTAATGTTGATTTTCGCTATTGTGATGTTATTGCATTTTCTGGCAATAAATTATATGGTCCAACTGGGACTGGAATATTAGCTATAAAAAATAATATTTTAAAAAATCTTCGACCTTCAAAATGAGGTGGTGGCCAGGTGCAAAATATTTTAGAATCAAATAATTGAGTAATGAGAAATTCATCCTCTAAGTGAGAACCCGGCACACCAAATTTTGCTGGCATTATCCAATTAGGAAGGGCAATTGAATTTTTTAAAAGTTTTAATGTTACAGAATTATTTAAATATGAGAAAGAAATTGCGATATATGCCTATGAGAAATTGCAAACTTTGCCTAATGTTTTAATTGATTCTAAAAAAGGCGATACGATAATTTTGTTTAATATTAGAGGCGTTCCGGCCCAGGATGTCGCATCATATCTAGGGAACAGAAATATTTATGTGAGATCTGGTGCTTTTTGCGCTTATAAATTTAAAGATACAAACAAATATTGTAGTTCATATGTAAGAGTATCGTTAGCAATGTATAACAATAAAGGAGATATTGATAAATTAATTAAGGAATTAAAAAATGGGGGTAATTTTATTGAAATCATTTAGTACCCAAGAAAAACAACAAATAATATTTAATTCTTATTCTGAACCAAAGCATAGTTTATCTATTCCAAGAGGAAATGGTATAAAAGAACATTCAAGAGTTTGCGTTGATGATATAGAGCTAAATTTACTATTTGAAAATGATAAATTAATTGATGCAAAGTATTATGCAACCGGATGCGCTATTTTTATTTCAAGTGTGGAATTGATGATTGATCAAGTTTTAAATAAAGATAAGAGCGAAATTTTATGTATTCTGGAAGAGTACTTTAAATTAATTAACAGAGAAGAACAAATAGATATAAATATTGATTTAGGTAAATTGTTGGTATTTGAAAATGTTAAGGTTCATCTTAATCGTTTAGAATGTGCCTCAATAGTTTATCGCGCTTTTAAAAAAGGATTAAATGGCTAAGGTTATATTTCATATTGATATGGATGCATTCTTTGTAAGTTGCGAGAGATCAAAGAATGAAAATTTAAAAAACAAACCAGTGGTAATTGCTTTGAATTCAAGAAGAGCAATCATTTCTGCTATGTCTTATGAAGTAAAAAAACAAGGCTTTAAAAGTGGAGATCCCCTTTTTAAAGTAAGAGATAAGATTAAGGATTTAATTGTTATTTCACCTCATTATCAACTTTATTCTTTAATGTCTAAAAAAATTTTTAATTTTATAAAAACAAACTATTCTAATATGTTGGAAGTTTATTCAATTGATGAATGTTACTTAGATGTTACTAATAATATTAAAAAGAATGGCAATGCGATAGATTTTGCTAGAAAAATACAAAATGATATCCTTAATGTATTTGACATTCCCTGCTCAATAGGTATTTCTTATACAAAATTTTTAGCAAAAATGTCTACAAACAAGGCAAAACCATTTGGTATTTTGGAAACAAAAAAGGAAGATATTAAAAAACATTTTTATGATTTAGGTGTTGAAAAAATTTTTGGTATTGGTAAAGCTAATTCAAAAAAAATAATTAGTTATAACATTAAGACTTGAGCAGATTTAGTAAATTGTGATAATGATATTTTTTTAAGAAGCGTTTTTGGCAAAAATTATTTTAAACTTGTTGAAAATTTAAAGGGAATTAATACAGGGATTGATCATATATTTTATAGCGATGCTAAAAGTATAAGTAATAGCAAAACATTTATTACTGACGACTCTAGTGATAGACTTTTTTTGCTTAATGAATTAAAGAAAATTACTCAAAATGTATGTCTTAGAGCGAGTGACGCAAATTTAGAGGCTAAACAAGTTTCTGTTATGCTAAGACGCCAAAATAAGATATGGATTTCAAAAAACAAAAGCATTTCAACTTGAACTAGCAACTTTGATTTGATATGAAAAAATGTTGAATTGATTTTTGATTCTTTGTGAGATGAAGAGCCACTTCGTGGTTTGGGGGTAAGTATTGGTAATTTAAGGACAATTTTTAATTCTGATTCTTCATTTGATATACTTTCTAGCGATTCAAAAAATATGGTTGAAAAAATAATTAATGAACAAAATTTTATAAATGGTAATAATTTATTAAAAACTTTATATCAATATAGCATGGAAAAAAATATCAATACAGACAATATAAAATTTCTAAGAAAGAATTCAAAGACAAAAAACAAGAGAATTAGTTTGGAGGATTAAATGAAAATAGGAATATATGGTGGTAGTTTTAATCCAATTCATAAAGGCCATATTAGCTTAGCAAAATTCGCAATAAATGAGCTTTCATTAGATAGGTTATATTTTGTGCCCACTAATAAAAACCCCTTTAAGAATAGTAGTGAGTATGTTGCTAATAACCATCGCATTAATATGATCAATATGGTCTTGGAAGATAAAATGTTTTTGTCTGAGTTTGAAACCAATAGAAAAGGTAATTCATACACAATTGATACAATAAATTATTTTAGAAGCAAATTCCCTAATGATGAACTTTATTTATTTATTGGCACTGATAATGTACCCATGTTAAATAAATGAAAAAAAATTGATGAGATTGCTAATAAAGTAAAAATTTGTGCATTTAACCGCGGTAATAAGTTTTCAAAAGTTAATGCGAAAAAATTTAATGTAAGAATTTTGAACAATACTATTTATAATTTTTCTTCAACAAAATATAGAAAAGGTGATTTTTCGCAAGTAGAAGATAGAGTACAAAAATACATCGGTGAAAATTTTTTATATTTTGAGGAAATTGCTAAAAATCTAATCTTTGATATTAAAGATAAAGAAAAGCAATTTAGATATTTTCACTTAAAATGGACGGCAGAATTTGCTATAAAGCTTGCAAAATTAAATAATTATAAAATAAAAAATGCTTACCAAGCGGGTTATGCTCATGATATAACCAAGAATTGGAATGAACAAGATGCATATGATTTTTTGGAAAAATACGGATTTAGTCGAACAAATTTGGAGCCATATAAATTGCATCAAACCACAGCCTTTTTTTGGTTAAGAGATGTTTATAAATATAATAATCCGGAAGTCCTCTCAGCAATTAAAAAGCATACTTCATTAGATATAGAATTATCGTTGCTTGATAAGATTCTTTATGTTGCTGATAAGATAAGTCAGGGTCGTAGATGAGAAGGAATAGAAAAAATAAGACAACTAAGCTTTCAAAATTTTGATAAAGCATTTTCATATATTGTTTCAAGGTGTGCAAAATATGAATCTGATGTTAGAGGTCATTGCTTCAGTGAGGCGCAAAAAGAAATATATAAAAAATGAGGTGAAAATTAAAACCTCATTTTTTATATATCCAAGGTTTTTAGAGATAACAAATCAATTAGCAATAATTCGCTAATCAATGAAATTTAATAATAAAAATAAAAATTAGCACTCATTTTATTAAAGTGCTAAAAAATATGGTACAATTATTTTATAAATTATTGAAAGATGATTTAAATATGTAAAAAATCTTAATCTTAAATTTAAAAAAAGGAGATAAAGAATATGACAAAAGAAGTTATTTTAGGAATTGACCTTGGTACAACTAACTCTGTGGTTTCGATTGTTGAAAACGGAACTCCTAAGGTTTTAGAAAATCCAAATGGTAAGAGAACTACCCCATCTGTTGTTGCCTTTAAAAACGGCGAAACAATAATTGGTGAGAGTGCAAAAAGACAATTAGAGACAAATCCAGATAGTATTGCCTCAATTAAAAGATTAATGGGTGGTTCAAAAACTGTTAAAGCAAATCAAAAAGATTATAAACCTGAGGAAATTAGTGCCTTAATTCTTTCATATATGAAAGAGTATGCGCAAAAGAAAATTGGGAGCGCAGTTAAAAAAGCAGTTATTACAGTTCCAGCGTATTTTGATAATGCGCAACGTGAAGCAACTAAAAATGCCGGTATTATTGCAGGTCTAGATGTTGTTAGAATTATCAATGAACCAACTGCAGCAGCATTAGCATTTGGGTTAGATAAGTCAAAAGATGAAAATCACAAAATATTAGTATTTGACCTTGGGGGCGGTACTTTTGACGTTTCTATTCTTGAAATGGAAAATGGAACATTTGAAGTGTTATCAACCTCTGGCGATAATCATTTAGGTGGTGACGATTGAGACCACAAAATTGTTGATTGACTAATTAAAGAAATAAGCAATAAGTATAAATACGATGCTAGAAATGATAAGATGGCGATGGCTAGATTGAAAGAAGAAGCAGAAAGAGCAAAAATTTCACTTTCAGAATCATTGGTTGCAAACATTTCACTTCCATTTTTAGCTATGAATGAAAATGGTCCAATTAATGTTGAATTAGAGCTAAAAAGATCAGAATTTGAGGCAATGACTTCGGACTTATTAGAAAAAACTAAAAAGCCATTGCTTGATGCATTAAATGAAGCAAAATTAAATTGAAATGATATTACCGAAGTTTTATTGGTTGGTGGTTCAACAAGAATGCCAGCTGTTCAAAAAATAGTTTCTGATATTACTGGCAAAAAACCAAATAATTCAATTAATCCTGATGAGGTAGTTAGTGTTGGCGCTGCTATTCAGGGCGCAGTTCTTGCTGGCGATATTCAAGATGTTCTATTGCTTGATGTTACTCCGTTGACCCTAGGTATTGTTGTTGAGGGAGATATTGTCGCACCTTTAATCCCAAGAAATACTACTATTCCTGTAACAAGAAGTCAAATCTTTTCAACTGCCGCAGATAATCAAACCTCTGTATCGATTGTTGTTACACAAGGTGAAAGACAAATGGCACAAGATAATAAATTTTTGGGAAGATTTGATCTTAGCGGAATAAGCCCTGCACCAAGAGGAGTGCCACAAATTGAAGTAAGTTTTTCAATTGATGTTAATGGTATTACCAAGGTTACAGCCAAAGATAAAAAGACAAATCAAGAACAAAGCATTACTATTCAAAATACATCTTCATTATCGAAGGAAGATGTTGAAAAAATGGTGCAAGAAGCCGAACTTAATAGAGAAGCTGATCAGAAAAAACGTCGCGAAATTGAATTGACTGTTAGAGCAGAACAATTAATTCATCAAATTGACAAAACTCTCGAATCAGAAGAAGCTAAAAAAATAGAGGAATCACAACTTTCTGAAATTAAAAAGGTTAAGGAAGATATCCAAAAAGAATTGAATGATAAAAATTATGATGAATTAGAAAAGAAAATAAATGATTTTGAACAAAAAATGTCTCAAGCTATGGAGTTCATAAAGAAGCAACAACAGCAACAACAACAAAATACAACCCCACAAACAGATGAGAATAATACTGAAATGAACTAATTTATAATATATTAAAAACCACTTATCAGTGGTTTTTTAATTACATTTTTATTTAAAAAATTGCATTAAAAATATAATTATAATTATAAAAAATATGTATTATTACTAATTTAATATATAATTATATATTATAAATTTGAAAGGTCTAAAAAATGAAAACTTCAGCATTTAAATATTCGAAATTTGCATTTAATACTGTTTTTAAGAAGAAAAGTTCGATTATCATTCCTGCTATAACTTTAATTTTTTCATTTATAGTTGGTTTTGTATTTAAATTTGTGATTAGCGAAAAATATTTGACGCTTGCTTCATATCTTTATATTTTTTCTGTTCTTATAGTAACTGTATTATTTGCATCTATTAAGGCGCTAAATATTTTTAAAGATTTCGAACAGGAAGGATTAGAGCTTGTTAGCATTGCTAAACCGATCTCAAGAAAAGGGCTGGTTTTAGGCAAATTACTATCATTAATATACTTCGGTTTATTGTGATCAACAGTTCTTTTTATTTCTTCATTATTGTCAACATACGCATTATATTCAGGAGCAAATCTGTTTTTATATTCGCTATTATTTTTTGTTATCTCCTTAGCATCTTACTTAATGATTGCTTTAATTACAGCGCTAATAGGATATAAGCTAAGCCAAAAAATTGCTATTACATTGCCTTTGGTGTTTTTTATTCCATTAGCTCTTGGTGGTTCTTTATTGTCAGCTAACGCAACAACAAATGTTAATAACGCCGCTTACTTTATTAATAAGAAATATCCATATCACTTTTCTGGCAATGAAGCAAATGTTGAACCATATTTTATAAACAATAATAAGGATGAGTTGTTAATTATTCCCAACGGATCTCAAAATAAGCAATTTTCAAACGAGCAAGTTTCATATCTTAGAGAGGTAATGAAACTTGCTAATAATTCATCGAGTGAGTGGCAATTTTATTCATGATTATCTATTCCATATCAATTACTAGATATTTTTAATACTAAAAACCAAAATGTTTTTGAGTCAATTAGCAAAACTAAATACTCAAATCAAGATAATTATATTTATTATAACAATCTAGATAGCATTTTATATAAATATAAGTTAGACGAAAATCCTAAATTGCCTAAATTTACGGTTACATCCAAAGAAGGTAATATTGAAAAGTATATTGTTCCAGGATTGTTAAAATCTAATTCAGTTATACCTAATACTATTAATACTGATATTATTTATGCGAGAGAGGGAGCATCTAGCGTTAATATTTCATTCCCTGAGGATAACTCACAATTTTCTGCCGAAAACAATATTGTAGGGAGATTAAAATGACAATATGTTTATGAAGCATTAAATGATAAAATTTTTAACAATATAGCTAAAAGATTTGTTGATGATTTTATAAAGAATAAAACATCTGAAAATGTTATTGATTTGCATAATGAATTAACAAAAGGTATTTCTACTTTTATAAATAATTTAGAAAGTCCAATTAATCAATATTTGAATTCAAATGTTACAGTATTCAACGAAAACGCTGTTAAAGAAAAGAAATTGCAATCAGAAATAGAGAGAAAAATATATTTAGGCGTTGCATTACTAAACTATATATATTTTAATTACCAAAATAATAAAATTTTTGAAGCAGTTATAAAAAATCCAAAAAGTTCAAGTTCATATGGCGATAATCAAATTGAATTAAAAATAGCTGGTTTCAATTATTACATCGGAGGATATGCAGGGTTTGAAAAGAGACTTTTTGTTAAGAATGAAAAAGTTTTAATTAGATACGAGTTAACAACAAGCCCTACAAACTATCTTTTCCAATCTGCGGATAAAGTGTTTGCTATAAATCGTGAAAAACAAATTGTTAATAAAAATGTTTACTTTATTTTATGAGCAATTTTGATTGGTGTATTATTTGCTTCAGTTTTTGCTTTATACAAGAGAAAGGATTACAAGTAATTATGGAAAATATTCTAGAAATCATTAATCTAAAAAAAATCTTTCCAAAAACTGATCGCGGAATTAAATCAATTAATTTTGCTATAAAGCACGGTGCATTTCATGCCTTTATCGGAGAAAACGGTGCCGGTAAAACAACAACAATAAAAACAATTATTGGTGCATATGCAAATTATGAGGGTGATATTTTAATAAATAATATTAATATTAAAAAAGCAGAAGCACGTTCAATTATTGGATATGTTCCAGAAGTTGCTGAATTTCCGAAAGAATTAACCGTTTTTGATTATCTTTACAATCTTTCAATACTATCGAATATCAAAAAAACTGATGCTATTAATGAAATTAAAAACTACCTTAAATTTTTTAATATAGAACAGTTATTATATGAAAGGCCTTATACATTTTCTTCTGGACAAAAAAAGAAGATTTTATTAATTCAAGCACTATTGCATAAGCCAAAACTATTAATTCTCGATGAACCAGCGGCTAATTTGGATCCGACAGCTAGATTTGAACTTTTTTCATTGTTAAAAGATATTAATGAAAATGAAAAAATTACAATTTTAATTAGTTCCCATGTTTTGGCTGAAATCGATAAATATGTTAACTCTGTAACCCTAATACATAATGGCAATATCTTATATACCGGAATTAAAAAAGAACCATTAGAAAAACTATTTTATGAAAAAGTTATATCTAACTAGCTTGGTTTTGCCGATATTACCGCTTTGTGCTATTAGTTGTGCTAACATAAAAAATATTAAAGATACTTCTATCGATTTTCCTAAAAAACAAAGAAAAGAATATTATAGAAATGAGTCAATTAGCTTATTACTTGATTTCTTTGCTAAAAATAATCTTAATGAAAAAAATATTTACATTTTTCAACAAGAAAATAAATCAGATTCTAAATTTAACGAATTAAAATATGCTTTTGTTTATGATCCTGTATTTATTCAAAATAGCGTTCATAAAAACCAAGATTATCGTCCTTTGGCGTTAACTTCAATGCAGGTTATTAAAAATACATTATCGAATGATTGATATTGAACGTTGAATAATTTATCTAAATTTAAGTACATTTTTAATCCTTATGGCGATAGATATAAAACTTTTGCCAAAGAGCAAGAATACTTTAATGAGGTTAGAAAAAAATTTAATTCTCTTTCTATTAGCGTGCGAGATAATACACCTAAAAAATTGATTAAAATGCCTTTTAAGGATATACCTGAACTTAAAAAATATAATGTCTTCACAGACAAGGAAATTGTTTATCTTTTATTTGATAATAACAAGGTAATTAAGATTTGGAAATTTATAGATAAGGGAATCCCTAAACTTTTGATAGTTCCAGATATTCTTATTTTTAAAAATGAAATGAATATTGAAGATCAACTAAAACAACTAGAAGAAAAAATTTTTGAGAAGCGTGTTAAAACTTTCAAATCGAATTTAGAATCAGCAAAAGAAGATGCCGAACTAGAAAATGAGCCATTTGATGAAAAAACTTTTATTAAGCCATACATTGATGAAAAATATATTGAATTTCACGCTATATATCAATATAATGATGATCTAGCTGATGTTTTAAATGAAATAAATAAAGAAGAACTTAAAATATTTAAATTTACTATGAGGTTTATCGATGAAAAAAAATAATAAGATTATTTTATCTACTTCATTTATTTCAGTCTTACCTTTATCATATGGGCTAGTTTCATGTATTAATAATGAGCCAAGCACTCAATTAAGAAATAATATTCCTAAAGGTTTTGAATATATTCCTAATATTGAAAATCCTGATGAAGAGAGAACCAACTTATTGATAAAGCAGTTAATAGACCTAAGATTTAAAGGCGATGAAGTAGCAAAAACAAATTTTCTTGAGTCTCAAAAAGATGAGAAGAAGCTTTTTGATGAAGCAAAAAAAATAACCAAAAAGTTTACCGATGAAAATAATGAGGAAAACATTAAAAATTTAAGGGATTTTTATTCTAAAAATTGACTATTTGTTATAAAAAACATTAAAAGATTTACATGAACTTTTTTGGATTGATGAAAATTTCCGGATTTTGGTCAAGTTAAGCATAGCGATGAATTTATCGCAGCTTTAAAAAACCATGCAGAAAAATTTGAACCAAATGATGCAAATTTTATTGATAACAACTGGGATCAATTGAGGGAAGGAGATGAATCGCCTGAATCCAAAGATGATATTTTTTATCTTAAGAAAAACAAGTTCTTATTAAGAATTTTGATTTCTAAAAATAAAAGTGATAAAAGTTTTTTGACTTTTGATAGGATGATTTATTTTCCTAAATCAATATCTTCGAAGATATCAATTAAGTTAGTTTCAGATGCTGTTCACAATGCGATTATTCATCATAACAAACGTGGATTTGATGCTTTTGAGAATGTTGTTGTTAAGAACTATAATTTTCCAGCACTTGGTTTATTAATATTGAAGGACATATAATATTATGAAGCGAAAAAAAATAATTCTTTCTGGTCTAGCCCTTGCTACATTATTTGCACCAATTGCTGTTATATCATGCCAAAATACGAGTCAGCAAAATAACAAATCTAAATTATCCTCAATAGCTGTTAATGATGAAAAAGAGAAAAAATGAGATGTTTTTTTGAAATATGAATATGTTAATTCACTTCTTGATTTAGCCTTTAAAAACAATGCTGATAAAAATGCCTATATACAAAAACAAAAAAGGATAAATGATAACTATTTAACCGAGATTAAAGATTATTTGCTTTATGCCAATAATGTTATTGCATTTTTTAAATCAAATGATAATTTTAATTCAAAGAATAAGGTCATTGCTTTGGAAAAATATCGCCCTGAATTAGCTAAACTTTTTAAAGATAATTGATTATGGTTTTTGTTTAATCTTGATCGATTTACGTTTGCTCTTTATGAAGCTTTTAATCAATTTAAAGGTATTACTGACATTTTAAGTAAAGAGCTTCAAAAAAACAGTTTGGATCTAGGGTCATTTAATCGCCCTAAAACAAATGAAATGCTTCAATATGTTATTGAAGAAAGTTCACAAAATAATAAAGATTCCTATGATGTTTATTTATTAACTAAGCAAGGTATTATTCTCGAATTATCGATTACTAAAAAATCTGACGGAAATTCAGAAGTCTCAATTTTTACATATTCTCATATTTATCCGGCTTTGTTTCAAAATGAAGCTATTTTAAAGAAATTTGATCTTGCAAAATATGTAAGAGCCTTGAGATTATACAAAACAAGCGCCGATAAGGCTTATATAAAAACTTTATTCGATGAAGAATTTGGCGGTGAACCGCTTAGATTCACAATTGTCTATGTTGATGATTCAAAATAAAAATAAATATTTATTTTAAAAACTAAAACTCACAAAATTAATTGTGAGTTTTTTATTTATTTATTTTTTGTAAAAATTTTGTTTCCTAATTTTATATACTCATTAACCTTGTCATCAAGAATTTCGAAAGCCATATTATAAATTTCTTTTGAATATACATCGACACCAGCGTCCCTTAAGACATTAACCGGTCAATCTTTATCCCCTGCTGATAGAAAGTTGTTAACATAATTTTCTAATGCGCTTTTTCCTTCGACTTTATATTTTTGAAAGAAGAAGTTTGCCACAATGTAACCGAGTGCATATTTATAAACATAAAAATATGAAAAGAAATGCGGCACCATAACGCTATGAATATTTATTGGATTGCCAATTTTTACTTCATTTTCACTTATTTGATATTTTTTTGATACATCAACATAAATTTTTTCAATAGCTTCATATGAATTAAGTGGTTCATTATTATCAATGCGATTATATAATTCATATTCAAAATTAGACCAATGTGTTTGTCTTAATACTGTGACGACAAAGTCATTAATGCTTTCATTAAGTAAAAAGAATTTTTCTTCATCCGTTTTTGCTTTTGAAATTAAATAATCATTTAGTAATAACTCA
This sequence comes from Mycoplasma sp. 527, assembly GCF_053851595.1. Taxonomy (NCBI): domain Bacteria; kingdom Bacillati; phylum Mycoplasmatota; class Mollicutes; order Mycoplasmatales; family Mycoplasmataceae; genus Mycoplasma; species Mycoplasma sp. 527. Next base: position 64,303 of record NZ_JBSQAY010000004.1, read on the forward strand.
TTAAATATTGAAGCTATTTCGGCTATGAATACAGTGTATTGACTTCGATATACACTTTGGTTTTTATTTGAAAAATATGAATGCATTGAGTGTCCCATTTCATGGCATAAGGTGTTCACAGAGTTGAATGTATTATCTCAGTTCATTAAAATATAAAGCTTATTAATTCCATGCGTTGAACCAATTGAATATGCTCCCGATCTTTTTGAGGGAACATTTATATAATCTATTCATCTTTCTTTGATAGCTCTATCAACTATTTTTGGGTATTCATATGGCATTACCGAGGTTATGTCTTTTAATATTTTTTGGCCATCCTTAATTGAATATGAATTCTTGATTTTTATCAAATCAAGCGAAGTATCTCATAATTCCATTTTTTTATTGAATTTAGCTTCAAAGAATTTAGCATGCGCATTATGATATTTTTTAAATATATCTATATTTGAAATTACGCTTTCATAAATAATTTCAAGCAATTTTTTGTCAACATGGTCATTCATTAAAATTGAATCAAGCGTTGAAGGATATTTTCGATGTAGGGCATTAACCGATAACTCCTTGATATATTGATATAACATTTTGGCTAAAATTTGTTTATGTTTTAAATAACCATTCAAATAATTAAAATAGCTTTCTTTTCTTACTCGTTCATCAGCGTGTTTTCTAAATGATTGCATGCTTGCTCTTGTAATTTCATGTTTTTTGCCATGTCTATCGTGTGCATAGCCAAATGTAATTTCACTATCGGTTAAAACACCAAACAATTCAGTTACATCTGGATGACCAGAGATTGTATCGTTTAAATATGTTTCAATCTTATCATCCAATTTATGATCTAGTTCAAGCAATATTGCCTCAAGATCTTTTTTTACTTCCTTTAATTCTGGTTTATTTAGCCATTCCTTAATTTTTTGTTTATGTCGATCAATACGATTAATTTCTGAGCCCAATCTTTTTGCGTATTTGGCATTTGTTGCTTCAAAAGTTGCTATCATCTCATTGATTTTAGGATCAATAATGTTTATATTTAATTTATTCGATAGATAGTTTTCAATTTTGTTACTCAACAAAATGAATTCCTCATTTAGTTTTATTGAAGCAACAAAATTATCAAAATTATCATATTTTGAATCTTTTATTTCTATTTGTTTCTCAAACAAGGCAAAATATTCATCAAAAAGTTGCTGATATGTTTTATTGCCTAAAATATCTTCCAGGTCAAAGCGATATTCTGACTCAATTTCTTCATATTTACTATATTTTTTCATTAATACCTCCTCGATAAAATTAAATTATACAAAAAATAAGTTCTAGCAGAACTTACTTATTATTATCTTTATCTATAAAAATTAAGCTATCAATTTCACAGTTTAATCTTTTTCTTGCATTAAAACCGTCAAGTTCCATTAGCACAATAATTTTTAGGATTTCAACTCCTTGATCCTTCAACAATTTTGTTATTGCTTCTAAGGTTCCTCCGGTAGCTAGAACATCGTCAATAATAACTGCTTTTTGTCCCGGTTTTACTAATCCCTTTTGAATTTCAAGGATTGAGCGCCCATACTCTAAACCATAAGCACAACTAATAACTTCGCCAGGCAGTTTCCCCTTTTTTCTTACCATAATAAAAGGTTTAGATAATTTAGCGGCTACAGGAGTGCCAAAAAGGAATCCTCTAGCGTCTGGTCCGACGATAATGTCTGCATCTTTAGCTAATTCTGACATAGTATTAATTGTGTAATTTAGGGCATTACCGTTAGCCAAAAGAAGAGATATATCCTTAAATTTAACACCTGGTTCAGGAAAGTTTTCAACTGTTCTAATATATTTTTTTAATTCCATAGCCATAATATTATATTACAAATTTACTTATAAAATAAGTAGTTACAAAAATTAAAATTTAGAAGTAATTGTATTTTTTATAAAAACATTTTTAAAAAATATACTTAATTTTAAATCAAAAATATTGTCAAATGTTTCTTAGAACCTTCGATTCTGATAAAAGTGCTATAATTCTAATTATGAATAGTAAATATGTATATATTGATTTTGAAGCGATATCAAATCCTTTTGCAAGATTATTAGCAATTCCAGCTAATACTCCCTTTGCTTATACAGTGGGTGCTTTAAATCAAAATGGAAAATTCGAAACAAGAACATTTATTATTGATTTTTTAAAAATTAAATCAATAAAAGGCATTTGATCAACATTGAAGCAAAATATAATAAAACATATATACGATATTAATTCAAAAATTGATATTAATGAAATTACATTTATAGGCCATAATCCAACATTAGAAAAGCAAATATTAATAAAATTGTTTCCAAAAAATTTGGTTAATCCATTATTAGATCCCTCGTGTCCTGTTTTATCTTTATCTAAACTCACAGGGCCAAAATTTAGTAAGGAATATTTCCCTAATATAAAGAAGGCCATTAATCAGTCTGACGTTATATCATTAAAAAAACGAACCGCAGGTCGAAACGGTGCAATTGCTGCTTTTGTAGGCTTTTGGTTGTATGTTAATTCAGTTTCACATTTAAGAGCCAATGATAAAAGAAAGAAATATATGCTCAATCTTAATAAAAATTTAGTTATTAAGGAACTTAGACATTATTCAGGTGATGATGTTAATAAAATGATATTTTTAGCTTCTGACCCAGAAAGAACAGATTTGTTAATAAAAAGATATTTATATAAAAAAGATTTTTTAAAGTTAATAAAAAATATTGATTTTGATGATAATTTGACACTAAAAGAAATTAAGGAGAAGATTTGAATTCTTTAATTTAAATTTTAAATATTTTAGAAAGGAGTAATTATGTCATCTAATGTTTTAAAGAAAGAAAAAAAGCATTATTTGAGAAGATTGCTGCCTCAATCTAAGCATGATTTAAAGCTCTATTTTTCAAAAACATGGCCAATAATTATTGGTGAAATTTTGTTTTGCTTAAATGGTTTTTTAGATAACTTTATGGTAAGTCACATTCCTTCGGGAATTGATGCCTTAACTTACGCCAATACTTACACTGGAATTATATATACAATATTTTTTGCTATACAAGGTATTGCAGGTATGTTTGTTGGCCAATATTATGGTAGAAAAGACTTTGATAAGGTTAAACAAATTATGAACCTTAGAATATGGATGTATTTATTTATAAGTATTTTGCTTGCTGTGGCTTCTTGAAGTCAGCCGACTGCATTGATACATCTTATTGGCGGTGCCAAGATTAAGGGTGCAGCTCTAAATGAGGCAAGAATGTATTTAATGCTTATTGCAATTTCGTGAGTTTTGACATCCTTTAACTTTAACACGAATATGCAACTCAATGAAACTGGTCATTCAAATCTAGCTTTTATTTCAGCATGTCTAACTCTTGCTACAAATGCTACAATAAATTCTATTTTGTTGTATGCATTTAAGGGTCATGCTTATTATGCGGCTTTTGGTTCTATTGTTAGTGGATTGGTATGTTTGTTGTCAGATTCCTTATTAACTTACTATAAGGATAGACCAATATTTATTAACATTTTCAAAATTCACTATATAACTAGGCCGATTGCAAAGCAAATATTAAAACGCATACCTGCTATGTTAATAACAATTGTTGCAATGGTTATTCTACCTATTAGAATGATCATTTGAGCTAGAGCCTTTCCGGATGATTTGGCAAACGGTTCCGGAATCGGGGAAAAGTGAATGGGAATTAACGCAGTTACAATTTTAGGTTTAGTTGAGAGTCTCTCATCGATAACATCGGCCATTACCTCTGCCTGTTCATCTAATGTTTCATATTTTGTCGCTGGTAACCTAGGCAGAAATAATTTTGAAGAAGCAAAAAAACACGGTTATGCTCTAAGGGGTTTTCATACTATTTCAGGTTTTTGTATGTCATTGATTATGTTAGGCGTTATTTTTGGTATTGCCTATTCACCCGCTACATCAAAAGGGACACAGGAATCCATTTCTCATAATATTGAGTTTTATTTAAGATCAAGTGACCCGAAGTTAATACAATCAGTGTTTGATGTTCAACTAAAATCTGGAGTAATTGATCCGCAAATAATTAATAAGGTAACTCAAATGCTTAAAGATGTTAGAAATGGACAATCAGATTTCGGCAATAGAGAGATTATTGAATTTCTTAGATTGCCCGTTGTTTTGGAATGAATAAGTCTAATGAAGGCTCAGGTTGCATCAACATTTACTAGAATATTTTTGCTTACATCATTAACATTTTTATTTATTAATCCTATTTGGTGTTGGTTCTATACAGCCGCTGCATTGCCAGGGGCTGGCGGAAGGAATATTGTTGGTTCATTAACTATGTTATCTGCGCATTGATTATCATTTATGTGATTAATAATCCTAACATTTGCAATCATTATACCGCTACGAAATAATCATACAAGCTCTTTGAGCCTCGAATTGTCATATTTTCTATATTTTTCAATTGATTTCGTTAGATGAGGGATATTTGAAATTGTAGCAGCTAAGGTTAATTGATTAAGAAATGTGACTGAAGAGAACCAACATAAGAAACCAAAAACAATTTCGTAAATTAGCATAATTAATATAATTTTTCATTGCTATAAAAAAAATATTTGGCGGTTAGTATCAATACTAATCTAATTTAAATTATTTGCGCAGCTAAGAATTCGAGCACTTTTGACATTAATATTAGAATTTTTTTAGGTAAGCAAGTTACGAGAGTAATATGTTTGGTAAGAAGTATATAAAGATAAAATTAAAATAAAATGCTTAAATAGTTTTTTGTTTATAATTTATATTGTTAAAAAAGGGCAATTACCCAAGCGGCCGAAGGGGACAGTCTCGAAAATTGTTAGGAGTTAATAGCTCGCAAGGGTTCAAATCCCTTATTGCCCGCCATATTATTTTAAAAATGAAATATCCAAAAAAGTAGGCATCTCAAAGGCCTACTTTATTTAATTTTTATACCACTGTTTTTCATTAATTCAAGTGCAAAATCATGATATGCTTTTCTACTATGATTTTCATTTTCAAATGTATCAACAAGTTCTTTATAAATGATAATTTCCTTATCTAAACCCTTAAAATTAAGATATGTTTTCAAGGTAAGGGCAAATTGCAATATGCAAATATCAGTGCAACATCCTAGGATTTCAAATACATCATATTTATAAATTAAGTCAATTAAACCTGATTTAACAAAGGCAAAAAAAGCGTTGGTTGAGTTTTTTTTAATAACATCGGTTACATATGGTTTTAGTTCGTCTACTATTTCAGCTTCTCATGTTTCTTCTAAACAATGTAAAGGGTATGATTGCATTTCTACGTCATTTTCCTTGTGTGAGTCGCAAACAAATAACATTTTTTCATTTTTATTTTTAAATAAATACTTTTCAATCTTTGGGATTAGATTATTGATATGAATGCTTGCCATTTTTCCTTTGTTACAAAAACCGTTTAGCATATCAATTACAAAAATTATTTTATTCATTATACCCTCTTAATATTAATTTTATAGAATCAATGTATTAAGCTCTTCTATTAAAAAGACCTAGCTATCGTGAATTATTTTAACATTTTTTAAAAAACAATATAATATTAATTTGGATACATCTTTTGTGGGACATAGAGACATATAAATGTTGGTGTATCTAAAGTTCGAATTTTATTTATTTTTTAATTTATATGAAAGGAAATATATGATGGCCGAAGAACAAATGGTTGTTACTTCTGACACAAAGAAAAAAATAAGTTTCTTTGCAGCAATCATGGTCGTACTTGGTGGTTCGATTGGTGTTGGTATCTTCTTAAGATCTAAAGCAGTTCTAGAATACTCTGCCGGAAATATCGCTCTATCATTAGCGACATGATTAATTGCCGGTTTTGCTGTTGTTACTTTAGCTCTTGCTCTAGTTGAAGTAGCGTCAGGTCGTAATGACAACTTAGGTATGATTGGTTGATCTAAGGCGTTTAACACGCTAGCCATATATAAGGCTAATAAGTTCTTTATGACTTACTTATATCTACCATTTACATACTTCTTTATGCCTTATTATGTAATACTTCAATTCCAAGACGCAGCTTCTGGATTTGGATTAACTCCAAACTTTGGTGGATCACATGCTGCTCCATGAATTTACTTCGTTATTGGACTAGTATTAACAATATGAATGCTATTTTCAGCTGGTTTAAGTGGTCGTGCTGGAAACATTCAAAACTTAATAATAACATCAGTTAAGTTTATCCCATTAGTAGCTATCGTAATTGTTGGATTTATCTTCCTAGGATTACGTGTAAAAGAAGGAAATGCAGATATCTGAACCCCTATTACTAAGGAAACATTATTTAACAAAGATTCTACAAACTTCTTAAAATTAACTCCAGTTTTAGGTATATTTGGATCAATTGCAGGTATCTTCTTTGCATTTGATGGTTTCTATGTTTCTGCTGGTATTCAATCAGAAATGAAGAATCCTGAAAAAACTCCTGCAGCTTTAGTTATTGGTCTATTATCAATGACTGGTATTTACATTGTTATTGCTGCAGCTATGTCACTTGGTGCTAAGTCAGGTGGTTTCTATGACTTTGGTGATTTATTAGCAGGAAAAGGACATGGTTGAGCATTTGGTCTAATTAATGTATTTATTGCTATTGGTGTTATAGGTATTCTAAATGGATTCTCATTATGAGCAACTCGTTTCGTAGAAGACTTAATTAAAGAAGGGGAAATTTATGTTCCTGCTTCAGTATACAGATATATGAAAAACAGTAAAATGCCAATCGTTGGAACTCTATTCTGTTTATTATTATCTCTACCATTTATGGTTGTATTTACAGCAATTGGATCGTATGCATATATCGACATCACTGGTTATGGAACAGGATACGGATACGACATTGGTACATTATTGTCATTCTCAGACTTAATGGCTAACTGAATGGCTGTATTTGCATTTATGTTTATTGCATTAGCAGTTGTTGGTGCTCTTGAAAACAGAAAGAAAAACTTTATTGCTGTTCAAAAGAACAAACACACAGTATGAGCAGGTATTATTGCTGTTGTTATGGTTATAACAACATTAGTATTCTACATGTTAGATCCATTTGTTTCACTTGGATTGACACTTGCTAAATACTTCACAGCTCAAGGAACTGATAAGGCAAACTTTGTTTCTGACTTAGTTGGATATGGTGCAACATCAGCGTTATTTGTTCTATATATGGTAATTTTCTTTGCTTCAACACCTATTGAAAAACAATTAGCTCTATGAAGAAGAGAAAAATTATCAAAAATTCTTGCTGGTCAATACTGTGAATGTGAAGCAGAATATTACTGCCCATGCAGATTAGAATTAGCTAAAGAAGCAAATGAATTAAATAATTTAGTTATTAATACATTTGAAACAGCTCGTTAATTCCAAAAAAATAAAAACTAGCACTTATTTTAAAGTGCTGGTTTTTATATTTTTGTATTTTATTAAAGCGGATTCATTATTTTTTTTACTCCCCTTAAAAACTATAAAAATAATGTAAAATTTTAAAAATATATCAATAAAATTATTTTCACTGTTTTGTAAAATAAAAAGGTAACTTATGAAAAAAGAAAAGATCGAAAAATACCCAGAAATTAATGATGATATGTTAGATACTAGGATAAAAGAAGGGTTAACTTCAGCTGAAGCTGCTCATCGCCAGGAAACATTTGGTTTAAATGAATTAAAAAAAACAAAGAAAATAAATCCTTTTTTTACATATTTAACTCAATTTAAAGATATCCTTGTAATTATTTTGTTGTTTGCTGCATTGTTATCATATATTTTTGCAATTATTAGCGCATCTAATAGGCAATGAAACTTTAATACAGAATTAGTTGTTGAATTTATTGAGCCATCAATTATATTATTTGTAGTCTTAACAAATTCTCTTGTTGGTGCAATTCAGGAAATAAAAAGTGCAAAGGCTGTTGATGCATTAAGTAAATTAAATCCCTTGCAGGCCAAAGTTATCCGTGATGGTATATTAATTTCAATAGATTCAAAAGATGTTACGATTGGAGATGTTATATTGCTAGAAGCTGGCGATGTGGTGCCTGCTGATGGTTATTTATTATTTTCTTCGAATTTATCGTCAATTGAATCCTCACTGACGGGTGAAAGTGAACCGGCAATAAAAGATTATAATTTCAAGAGGAATTTAGATTTACCTTTAGCTGATCGTAAATTTATGTTATATTCATCTTCAATTATTGCTAGCGGAACTGGTTATTATGTCGTTAGTGCTATTGGACAACAAACCGAGCTTGGTAAAATTTCATCACTTGTAAGTAATCAAAAAGAGGCTATGAGTCCACTACAAATTAAAATTAACAAATTAGGAAAAATATTTGGATATGTAGGACTTGGATTATTTTTATGTAGCATGCTAGCACAAATTTTGTTTGCTGTCTCAAGCCCTTCTTTGTATAAGGAAATGACCTTTTGAAGTACAGTTATTGTTAACGGAGTTTCGCTAGCCGTCGCCGCCATTCCTGAAGGTCTAATTGCATTTACTTCAATTATTTTGGCAATAGGAGTTCAAAGAATGGCTAAGAAACAAGCAATTGTCAAGGATTTGATGGCAGTTGAATCTCTTGGCAGCTGTGCAGTTATTTGTTCTGATAAAACAGGTACTTTAACTCAAAATAAAATGACAATTGTTGACATTTTTAGTTCAGATAATAAAAAACTCAGTGATACATCGATGAATGAAAAATATCTAAAAATTATTGAGTACGGTTCACTTTGTTCAGAGGCAAATTTATCACTAGATAATGGAGAATTTAAGGTTGTTGGCGATCCTACAGAGTCATCGTTTTTATATGAATTATATAAGCATTCAAAATTTATGACCAAGGCTAAACTTGAATCACAATACAAACGTATTCATGTTTGACCATTTGATTCTGATCGTAAATTGATGACTACTATCAATAAGGTTGGCGATAAATATATAGTTATCGTTAAAGGTGCACCTGATGTTTTAGTTAATAGAACATTAACAACTATTTATGAAAAAAATAGCATTTTTCATATTAATAATCAATGGTCAAATGAGTCATACCGAGTATTGGCGGTTGCATCTAAAGAAATAACTAAATCAACTTTAGAGGAATTACTAGCTAAGAATAATAGTGATCAGCTTGATTTTCTAGAGAATAATTTACATTTTGAAGGTTTAGTTGCTATGATTGATCCTCCTAGAGAAGAGGCAAGAGACGCAATTTCAATTTGTCGTCAAGCTGGTATTAAACCAGTAATGATTACTGGTGATAATATAAATACAGCTATTTCAATTGCTAAAAAATTAAATATTTTTAATGAAGGTGATCTAGCGATAACTGGCATAGAGTTAGATAAAATTAGCGATCAAGAATTAAGCCAAAATATTGAGAAATACTCAGTTTATGCTCGCGTTAAGCCAGAAGATAAACTTAGAATTGTAAATGCTTGACAAAAAAGAAATCAAGTTGTAGCAATGACCGGCGATGGAGTCAATGATGCTCCTGCCTTAAAGGCATCTGATATTGGCTGTGCGATGGGTATTACTGGTACAGAAGCCTCAAAGCAAGCAGCCAATATGATACTAGCTGATGATAATTTTACGACAATTGTTTCAGCCGTAAAAAACGGTCGTTCAATATATCAAAAAATAAAAAATGTAATTCAGAATTTGCTAATTACTTCTGTTGCTGAAATTATATTAGTTTTTCTTGGATTGTTGATATTTAAGGCTGTATTTCATAATTGAGATGTTTTGAAAAATAAAGAAATATATATTTTATCAGCGACACAACTTTTATGAATTAACTTATTTACCCATGGTTTTCCGGCCATCGCTTTAGGACTACAAGATACAAAAGAGGATTATATGAATCGACGTCCTCTTTCAAAATATGAGTCAATATTTGCTAATAAAATGGGTATAAATATTTTATGGCAGGGCGTCTTAATAGGTATTATATCAATGATTGGCTATTATTTAGGTGCGTTATGGGCTTATAATCAGGGTCTTGGGCCTGATCAAATAATTAGTGCCGCTTCAACTATTGCCTTTTTAATTCTTGGTATTACGTCAGCTTTTAACTCCGTTAATTTAATGTCTAAAAAACCAATAATTCTTTCAAATCCATTATATTATTGAAAAGTTTATACATCTGTTATCTTCTCATTGTCATTTTTATTGCTTGTTGCCCTTGTTCAAAAAATAACAATAGCATTTAAGGGATATGAGGATATTTTATCATCACCGACATTGCTTGCTTATGGGCTTGGCCTTCCATTAATTATTATTCCTATTTATTTTGTTCATAAGGTCATATTATTGTTAATTGAAAAAAGAAGAAGTAAAAATAACTCTATTGTGAATTTCGAAATGATATTAACTCCGAAAGAAAGAAAACAAGCTAAAAAATAAGCTTAAATTATCAAAAAATGATATGTACCCAGAATCCTGGACACATATTTATTAACTAGGCAACACAAATGGATGTTTTCCTGTATTTTACAGGAGGCATCCATTTTGTTTTTGCCTGAATTCTTTTATTGTTATAATAATTCATATATTCATCTACAGCTTTTGAAAAAGATTGGAAAGATTCAAAGTCTTTTTCAAAACCATAATACATCTCATTTTTCATTCTGCCAAAGAAAGCCTCCATAATACAATTGTCATAACAGTTTCCCTTTCTAGACATTGATTGAATAATCCCTTTTTCTTTTAATCTGTTTCTATAATAAGCATGTTGATACTGTCACCCTTGATCAGAGTGAAATATTAAGCCTTCTACATTTGAGAACTTATCAAATGCATTGTCCAACATTCTCTTCACCTGTTCTAAGTTTGGATGTAATGCTAAGTTATATGACACAACTTCATTTGTATGCATATCTAATATAGGGGACAAGTAACATTTACCCCATGAGAAGTTAAATTGTGATACATCTGTAGTCCATTTTTGCAAAGGCGCAGTTGTACGAAAGTCTCTGTCTATTGCATTATCAACAATCTTTCCAACTTCTCCCATGTAAGAATGATTCTTCTCTTTTGGTCGCTTTCCTAATAGAGATGCTTTATGCATAAGACGTTGAACTCTTTTATGATTAACCTGATAACCTCTTTTTAAAAGTTCCTGGTGAATACGCCTTACCCCATATCTTCCTTTATGTTCATTAAAGATATCTTTGATTTCATTTAATAATTCTTCGTTTCTTAATTCTACAACATCTACCTTATTTATCTCAAAGTAATAAGTTGATTTTGCCATTCGGGTAGCTTTAAGAAGATGTTTTAATTGATATCCTTTTTCACGGAGTTCTTTGATGAGTGCTGATTTTTCGCCTTGAGTAGTGCAGCTTTCATTTCTTCTCTCAAGGCGATCTCTTTTTTTTATTACTTCGTTTTCTGCCTTGATATATTCATTTTCTGCTCTTAAACGAATTAATTCTTCGTATTCGGATTCTTCAAGTTTTATGCGATTGTTATAATTAATCTTTTTCATATCTGGATTCCTTGATTTATGCCCTTTCTTTTTATCGATAAGACCATTATATCCATAAATTTCATATTTGCGAACCCATTGATATAGAATTCCTTCACTTATTCCTGCATTAATCGCAACAGAACTAATCGAATTTCCTGCAAGCACTCGAGATACTAACTCATGCTTTTCTTCTGAAGACCAAGCTTTATTTTGTAATTTGTGCTTTAATGCTTCAGGTCCACGTGCATCTTCGATTCTGACCCATTTTCGAACTGTGTCTCTAAATAATTTTTTTGAAACACCATCAGGCGTGTCTGGGGATATACCTTGTCGATACATTTCAACACACTTTCTTTTAAATTCATAATCATAGCGCATAAAAATAACCCTCCTTACTGGTTTTTATTTGTCCAGTAAAGAGGGTACATATCAAAAGTCATTTTTTTTGCGTACTATATATAATTATCATATAAGATCCACCCGTAAATAAACTTATGGTTTAAAATCTTGACTAAAATTTATCTAGTTTAATTTAATATGTGGTGAAATATAATCCATTTTTTATTCATTGAGGAGTTATTTTTATGAGAAGAACTAAAAAAATAAATTAGGAATATACCTTGCGATTGCATCAGGGCTGGTAGTTACTGCTGGAGCAACATTAACTTATGTTTCACTAGTTAATAAAAATCAAAATTTATTAAATAATAGGATTTCGATCATTAAACAGAAGGAACAAGAGATTGAAGTTGCAAAGAAAATACTAATAAAAGCACAACATACATTAAATAACACTAAAATTAAACAAAAAGATTTAATTAAAAATCTTGATTTAACTAATCAAGAAATAGGTGAATTATCTAGCAGAGATTTTAGTCTTAATCAAACTATAAAACAATTTAAGAATGAAATTAGTAATTTAGATATAAAACTTGCAAATACCTCACTACAACTTGAAAAATCTAAGAAGCTATTAGATCAAAATACTCAAAATAGATTAAATGTAGCATCTGAATTAGAACAAATAAAGAAAAGAATCAAGCAAAAAGAAAATGATATATTCTTAAAACAGGAAGCCATAACAAAAAATGAACTAGCAAAGCAAGAATCTGATAAACAATTAGTTATAGCTAGCGAAAAATTAAAAAACATGAATGAACAACTTATAAAGGCAGTTAATGAGCACATTGCTGCTAAGGAAACGGCGGCAGAGTTTGGTCGTTATATAAGATTTGTTCTCAGACCTAAACATGAAAAAGTACACGAGCAATTTGCTGAAAAAGAAAAGGAATTGGAAAAAGTTCGAAAAGAATATGAATCATTAAAGCAAGATTTAGATCATATAAATGAAAGGAAATCCGAATTAGAGGAACGATTAACTTGATATAAAGAGGATACTAAAAAACTAGAATCTAAGTATGATGAAATTAATAATCAATTAAACGAAGCGCTAAAAAATGAAATTAAAGATGTTGAAGTAATAAAGGGTTTAGTTTCTGATGTACAAGATTATTACCATTATTTTATGAGTGAAAAGGAAAATAAGGATAATGTTGAACAGCAATTATTGAAACAAGTTCCTGAACAAATTAGTGATTTAAATGAAAAAATTTCTTCTGTAGCTAAAAAATTAGAAGACACTGAAAAGCAAGTTCGTATTGCTTATGAAGCCTTTCGAGCTTCGTTTGATGAATATAATAATAAGATTGGTACTAAAAACATAAATAATCAAAAAAAGGTTGGTGAAACTTATAAAGAGCTAACAAAGGCTAGAGAAAATTACAATTATGCCTTAAATAACTTTCAAGCCGCAAACATTTTAGTAGAGCGCAGAACCCAAAAATTTAATCAAGTAAAACAAGAATATATAGACCTATTTAAAGAAAAAGAAACATTAGAATCTAACAAAGCGAAACTTGAAGAAGTTCTAGAAATTGCAAATAAAAAAGAACAAATTATGAACTCAGAAAATCTTAATAAGATTGACAGTGAATATAAAGATTTAATTAAATAAACAAAAAGAAATGTTAATACAAAAATATCAAAATGCTAAAAATGAAT
>NZ_JBSQAY010000005.1:0-54125 GCF_053851595.1 Mycoplasma sp. 527
AAATTGAAATTGATTTTGGTGATCCAACTAATGAAGAAATTAAGAATGTAATTGAAAACTTCTATTACAAGAATTTATATAAAGAATACGACAAAACTAAGGATGATGACAATCATGGATTTGATTTTCCATTAGATGATGCATTTTATGGTGATTTAGATATTTTTTCAAAAAATAATGAAAAAGAACATAATGAACCATGGTATGAAGATGATGAACCCGGTATAGCAAAACCAATGCAATCCTTACCAAAAGCGCAATCTAAACAAGAACAAAAAAGTGATTCTAAACCGAAAGTTCAAGATTTAAGTGGGCCATCAAAATGAGATAATTTTTATGATCTTTTCTCAGGTGGAATTAAGGGTAAAGGTCCGATTATTGATATATACGGCATCCCCGGTGAAAAAAATGGAAATTCAAACTAAAAACCAGGTTCATTCTGGTTTTTAGTTTGCTTAAGGAAAATATTCATTTTTGGGATAACTAGTTTGTTGTTATTTATCATTATGTATAAGGCTTTTATAAATTATGAGGTTTTAAACATTTTATTAAAACGAAATGATTAATCTAACTTAATGCAGTATCAAAAAAAATATTAATTTATAATTAGTTATTATGAAAAAAATCGGTGTTTTTAAAAATAACTTAGGATATGGTAATGACCTCTTTGTTTATCAAGATAAGGAGATGTTTAATTATTCTGTTGATACAATTTTATTAGGTAATTTCGTTTCAATTAATCGCAATGTATCGAATATGCTCGAGGTTGGTACAAATAATGGAGCATTATCAATCTTTATGGCTGCCAGATCCAAAAAAATAAAAATTGACGCAGTTGAAATTCAACCTAAAGCAGTTTTGCTGGCTAAGCAAAATGTATGTTTAAATAATTTGGAAGACCAAATAAAAATTTTTGAAGCTGATTTTAAAGAATATGCAAAAGATTATGCTTTTAAATGTGGGAATAATCTTGCTAAGAAATACTCTTCAATTGTTGCTAACCCACCCTACTACAATGAAAACTATAATCAAGTTAGAAAAACTGGTACATATGCGCAAAAACTGGCTACACATGAAATTAATTTAGATTTAGAAACACTTATTTCTTTATCTTCTAAAATAATTGAGCAAAAAGGTTATTTTAGTGTTGTGCTTCCAATTGCTAGATATATTGATTTAATATCATTATTGCGCAAATATAATTTTGAACCAAAAAGAGTGCAACTAGTTTTCACTAGAATCAATTCTCAACCTAAATTTTGTTTAGTTGAATCACGATTTAACTCGGGTTGAGGCACGTATTTTGAACCAAATATTTATCTTCATAATGATGATAAAAACGACCATTCATATCGCCTAGAAACGCAAAAACTTTATATCCCAATGAAACAAAAAGGAGAAAAACATGAATAATTCAAAAAAAACATTTTATATAACTACTCCAATATATTATCCTAGCGGAAATTTACATATTGGTCATGTCTTAACAACGACACTGGCATGAGTTTTTGCAAATTATAAAAAAACTCAAGGATACGAAACTTTATTTGTGACCGGTATTGATGAACATGGTCAAAAAATTCAAAAAAAAGCTGAGGAATATAATTTGTCCCCTCAAGAATATGTTGATATTCAATCTCGGAAATTTATTGATTTATGAGGTTTATTGAAAATTAACTATGATTTCTACAGTCGTACTACAAGTAAACAACATGAACAAGCAATTATTAAAATTTTCGAAAAAATGTACGAAAAGGGATTTATTTTTAAAGATAAGTATGTAGGTCTTTATTCGGTTAGCGATGAAGAATTTTTTACTAAAACACAAGCTATCTATAAAGACGGAAGATATTACCACCCGACATCAGGTCATGAGCTTCAAGAAATTAAAGAAGAAAGCTATTTCTTTGATATGAAAAAGTTGGAACCTTGAATAAATGAATTTTTTGATATAAATTCTAACTTTTTAACTAATAAAAATATTGCCAAGGAGCTAAAGAGTAATTTTCTTTCCAAAGGAATTGAAGATCTATCAATTACTCGGGTTTCCTTTGATTGAGGAATCAATGTACCTAAACAAAAAAATAATGATGAAAAGCAACATGTTATTTATGTTTGATTAGATGCATTATTCAGCTATTTAACTGCTTTGGGATATGAAACAAATAACGATGAAAATTATCATAAATTTTGGCGTAATGGTAATGAACGTGTTCACGTTTTAGCGAAGGAAATTTCGCGTTTTCACTCAATTTACTGACCAATATTTTTAAAATCACTTGATATCAATCTACCGACAAAAGAAGTTGTTCATTCATGAATTATTACTCCCGAGGGTAAAATGTCAAAATCAAAAGGAAACATTGTGGAACCAATTCCCTTAATTAACAAATACGGAGCTGAGGAAATTAAATATTTCTTTTGTTCGCAGGTTAATATCGATAATGACTTTTCTTTTAGTGAAGAACTTTTAATTAACGTGCTAAATGCTGATTTGGCAAATAATTTTGGTAATCTTGTTAATCGTACTATCAAAATGGTTAATCAAAACTTTGCAAATGGCACATACTTTGATAAGAATAATTTGCTTGAAATCGATCAAAAAATATTAGACTCATTAAGTGTTTATTATGAGGAATATAAAAAGGAATTTGATCAATTTCATGCTGATAAGGCAATTAAAAATGCTATTAATTTGTCTTCGAAATTAAATGAATATATAGATTTAACAAAACCATGATTGTTGAAGGAAGATTTAGATAGACTTAATTGCGTTTTAAATACCTTGCTTAACGGGATTTATAGCATAGCCTTAATGTTATCTGTTGTCATGCCTCAAAAGATGAAAAAAATATTTAGTTTTATTAAGATAGATTTGATTAATTACGAACAAATAACTAATTTTGCCAAATTTGATAATTTGTATCCTGAGGCTAACGAGATCTTATTTGCAAGAGTTATTAAGAAATAAGACCATTTTTCATTTATAATATAATTGAAATTATGGAATATCTATAAAAAGCAAAAAAGATTCTTTTTTATCAAAATAAGGAATTTAACAATAAGGAGAACAAGTGAAAAAATCAAATAAATTGCTATTAGCATTGACATCTATTTCGTTACCAGTTATTACAGGAGCTGCGTTGGTTTCGTGTTCAAATCCATCTAACCCAGGGCCTAAAAAACCAGAAAAACCAGCTGAACCAAGCAATCCGCATAAGTCCCCCGGCAAACCTGGCGATCAAGGCAACCCTGAAAATAAGCCAAAAGAAAAACAACCTGATAAGCATGAGACACCAGATCAAGGAAGTAATACTACTCCTCCAATAGTGAATCCCCAAAAACCCGGCGAAGGAAAGCAAGAAGATCAGTCAAGTAAAAATCCTCAACAAGATAATCCAAAACATGACAATAAAAAAGAAGAAAAAAATCCCCAAACACCTGAACAAAAACCTGAACAAACACCCCTCCCAAATGATCCTATGGATAAACATGATGATAAACCAAAAAAGGATGATCAATCAAAGATCAAAAAAGAAGATGATAATATACCAAATGATAAAAATGGCATTATAAAAAAATTTGAAGAGTTACTTGCCTATTATGAAAAAAAATGAAATGATGTTAATAAAAAGATTGATGATTTACAATCTAAACTTAATGGAGATGAAATAAATAAACTAACTAGAGAAAAAGTAGCTCAAGATAAAACAGAACTTTCCTTCTTGCTTAATTTAGCTAACGAAATAAATCTAAAAATTAATAGTAGATTCTCGGAACTTAAAGAAGAAAAAAGTATGCATAAAGATGTTGATGAAGAACTTCTTAGAAAAATAAAAGAACTTATAACGGAATTTTCAGAAAAAAAAGGCGATAAGTTAATTGAAGAATTTTCACAAAAAGCAAGAGCCAAAGCAGAAGAAACATGAACTAAGAACCTTGCAAAGCAGAAAGAATTATATGAAAAACTAACTAAGCTTCTAGAAAAAATAACGGATTCAGAAGCAAAAGAAGATTGGAAGAAAAATATCGAAGATCTTTATAAAAAATTGTCACTAACAGATGAATTATTGCAACAATTAAATAAAACCATTGAATCACAAAAAAAGTAAATTAAATAATAGAAAAGCAGCCTTGTTAATTTTGAAAAAGGTTGCTTTTAATGTATTTAATAATTACTCATAATGGCTAAATTTATCTAAATTTTTGATAAAATAAAACACATGAAATTTATAGATGAAGTTGATATTTTGGTTATTGCTGGAAAAGGTGGAGATGGGATCATTAGTTTTCGTCGTGAGGCTAATGTTGATAAAGGCGGTCCGGACGGCGGCGATGGAGGAAATGGAGGTTCAATATATTTTCAGGGCGATCCTGGGCAAAATACATTATTGCCATTTTACTACCAAAAAAAGATTGTTGCTAATGATGGGGAAAACGGGAAACCTAAAAATGCTTTTGGCAGAGGCGCTGATGATTTAATTGTTAAGGTGCCATTGGGCACTATGGTTTATAATGATGGCAAGTTAGTTGCTGATATTGTTACAGAAGAAAAATATCTGATTGCTAAAGGCGGTAAAGGCGGTAAAGGCAATTTAAGATTTAAATCATCAAGAAATACTGCTCCAAGAATTTGTGAAAACGGAACATTAGGTGAAAGATTTAATTTGCATCTAACATTAAAGGTTTTAGCTGATGTGGGCTTTGTTGGAAAACCAAGCGCAGGGAAAAGCACAATTTTATCTCAAATTTCTAATGCTAAACCCAAAATAGCCGATTATAATTTTACAACACTTGTTCCACAATTGGGTTTAGTTAAATTTTATGAAAATACTTTTGTAGTCGCAGATTTGCCTGGATTGATAGAAAAAGCTTCGGAGGGCAAAGGCCTTGGGATTCAATTTTTAAAGCATATTGAGCGTTGTAGGGTTATATGCCACATTATTGATTTTGGTGATTCAAATAAAAACCCAATTTTGGATTATGAAATTATTAATAATGAACTAAGATCTTATAATCTTAGACTTGAAAAATTACCGCAGATTGTTGTAGCTAACAAATCTGATCTTGAATCATATCAAACTCATTTAGAAAAATTTAAAAGTAAGTACCCTAATATTAAATTAATAGAAAATTCATCATTGCTCGACTCGCATATAGAAGAAATAAAAAAAGTGTTATGAGAAACTCTACAAGAAGCCAAAATTAATATTGTTAATGAATTAAAAGAATCTGAAGAAGTTGTTGTTATTTCGCTAGATAAAAAGAAAATAGAAATTATCAAACTGTCTGATGATACTTATGAAATTGTTGGCAGTGATATTTATAAGGTTTATGAAAAAATTCCTGTTATTTCTATTGATAATTTATGAAGATTTAATTACAAATTAAAATCATTAGGTGTATTTGATTTAATTAAAAATTCAGATATTAAAGATGGTGATACTATTAAAATTAAGGATTATGAGTTTATTTGAAACAACGAAGATTTTTAAAAAAATTAATAACTAACATAAAAAATAATATATAATAATAAAGCATTTAGCAAAAATTTCTGTGTGGAGAAGTAGCTCAGCTTGGTAGAGCACTTGACTTGGGCTCAAGCGGTCGCAGGTTCGAATCCTGTCTTCTTCACCATTTATGGGGGGGTAGCTCACCTGGCCAGAGCGCCTGCCTTGCACGCAGGAGGTAGAGGGTTCGAGTCCCTTCCTCTCCACCATTATGGCACTGTAGCTCAGTTGGTTAGAGCGTCCGGTTCATACCCGGAAGGTCAAGAGTTCGACTCTCTTCGGTGCTACCAAATGTAAAACCCAATAGTGAAATTTTAGGACCCATAGCTCAATGGTTAGAGCAACCGGCTCATAACCGGTCGGTTACAGGTTCGAGTCCTGTTGGGTCCACCATGGGCAATTACCCAAGAGGCTGAAGGGAGCAGTCTTGAAAACTGCCAGGGGCTTCACGGCCCGCGGGGGTTCAAATCCCTCATTGCCCGCCATAATATAGCGGAGTAGAGCAGGCGGCAGCTCGTTGGGCTCATAACCCAAAGGTCATTGGTTCGATTCCAATCTCCGCAACCACGGTCCAGTGGTAAAGTGGTTTAATACGCTTCCCTGTCACGGAAGAGATCGCGGGTTCAATTCCCGTCTGGACCGCCATGGCTCTGTAGCTCAGTTGGTAGAGCAACGGACTGAAGCTCCGTGTGTCGCTGGTTCGATTCCTGCCGGAGCCACCATTTCAGAAATGACTTAACACCAAATTGGTGTTTTTTTTTTTTTTTTGAACGTTCTAATTTTACATAGCAAAATTTAGATGGTTTTTATAATAATTTTTAATAATATGTTTTTGCTATAAAAAAATATTAAAAACTAGGCAATATTATGTTTATAAATTAGTATTAATGTATAATTTTTTAGTTATGACAGCATTAGAAATATCTATTCAGTTTTTTGGAGCATTAGGAGCGATAGCGACAATTCTTTTAGGTGTTCCTCAACTAGTTAGGGTTGTTAAAACCAAAAAAGCTGAAAACATAAATTATTATTCATTTTGAATTTTTTATATTGGAATTATTATTTGGTTAATTTATGGTGTATTTACAGGTGATGAAAACGGTTGATACATTTTTTTAGCAAACTTAATTTGTTCTTTTATATATGCTTTTACAATGTATTTTTTATATCACTATAATAAAGTAATTACCAAAAATCAAAAAAAATTTGCAACGGCAGCTATAGTTTTAGTAGAATTATTTGCAACTTCGATATTCGCTGTATTTATAGTATTAGTATTTCAAAAGATTAATACTGGTTATTTTTATCCAATTGTTGGGAATAGAATTGCGGTATTTGATAAAGTTACATCACTTATTATTGGTTTAATTACGCCTGCGGGAACAACCTTAGCTTTTATGCCTCAATTAATAAAAGGATTAAAAACAAGAAACTTTAAATCAATAAGTCCTTGAATGCTATTTATTTTTATTTTAAATAACTTATGATGAATTATTTTCTTTATTTTGAGTATTGTAGATAAAAATATCAAAGGTGAGGAAGCTGCCTTGAATGGTTTAATCGGGGCTCTTGTATGGCAAATTGTATCATTAATTGTTTATACAGTGCAATTTTCATTTGTTATATCATATGAAGTGAAAATGAAAAAGTGCGAGGTTTTGCATAAAAGAACTATGATGATACAAGATGATGCAATGGAACAAAAATAAGATTCTATATCTTTAGAGGCCTTGACTTGAAATATATCAAAGTCTCTTTTTTATTTATTTTATAAAAAACCTGTTTTAATTTAATAGTGGACAATACAAAAAAATTAAACAAAGCTTCAAAAACTATTTATTGTTTGTATGCTACTTCTAAAATATGTGCATGATGAACTGGCCAAAAAATAGTTTTTCATTTAAAAAACATATATAATTATTTTAAGATTTAAAGGAAAAAATATGGGTCATAAAATTGGTTGGGTAATATGTTTGATAATAAGCTTCCCAATACTTGTTGTTTCTTCAATAATTGCTTCTATTACATTTAGTAATGAAGCATTATTATCAAATGCTACTACACCGCTTGGAAAACTAGTGTTTAAACTAAACGGCTTTTTGAAACTTGGTGATATAAGAATTATATCTTATGTTGGTATAGCGATAGCTGCGATATTTGGTATATTGTCACTAATATCATTAATAAGATTGATAAAAAAATAATGTGGTAGTGTAGATAATTTTGTGTAAATTTATCTCTGGCTTATTTTTAGTAAGAGATTTGAGAATAGCAACCACACAAATCTAAATTTATTATACAAAAACAACCAAGCAACATTATGTTGTTTGGTTGTTTTAATTATTTATTTTTTTCAAAAATAATTTGTAATCGATTAAAAACAGGCCCCCAATTAGTAACAAACTTTATTTCATTTTTCTAACTGATTTTGGGTTGTAAAATAAACTCTTATTAAAGAGTCATCAAAAAGAAATAAGCTTTTTAAAAAAATGCACAAAATTACTTATGGTAACACTTTTTTGCTTTTTATTAGCTAAAAATTGTCAACAAAAAAGTCTAAAACCTCATAAGAGATTCAAGACTTTCTTATTTTGACCTAATTTTTGTTTATTTCTTTTCTTTTTTGAATCTTATGACGTTTAACTGCATATCAAGTACCAACACTTGCGCCAGCTAATGCTAGTATTACCACAAGAGACCCTACAATCGCAGCTACATTTATCTTTGATTTGCCTTCTTTTTTAGATTTTGTTTCTTGCTCAGTAATTGCTTTTTGAATCTTCAATTTAATAATTCTTAATTCTTTTATATTTTGGGCGTTTTCTATCAATTTTTCTAACTCTTTTTTTGTATTTGAATTTATTAGCTTGTTTAGTTCTTCTTTTGTAGAATTAAGTTCCATATTAAATTCTTGTGTTGCTTTAGCTGCAATATCTTTTATTTTATTAGTATTTTCTTTGTTGTTGCTTAATTCCCTACCTAGTTGTTTTTTTAATTCAGAACCTTCTAGTCTGTCAATAGCATCATTCGCCTCTTTTTTTATTTGGGCATTTTCTTGAAGTATTTTTTCTTGAGTTATTTCTTTTAATAGAATTTTTAGATTCTTTATATTATTTGCATTATTAATTTTTGTTTGATAATCCTTTTTATCTAACAATTTGTCAAACGTATCTAATATTTTTTGCTTTTCTATGTTATAAATTTCTTCTGCTTTTTCTGCTACATTAGTAAGTTTAGCAACATCATTTTTTGCATTAGCGAGCAACGTTTTAAATTCTTCAAATCTTTCTGAACCTTCAGTCTGATCAACGGCTTTTTGCGCTCTTTTTATTAATTTGTTTAAATCTTGTTCTTTTATTTGATTCAATAGCGCTTCATTTAATTTATTTAATTTTTGAATATTATCAGCTTCTTCTAGCGCTTGCTCGAATCCTGTTTTATCATCTAAACTTTTTAGATTTTTTTCAACTTCATTTCTTTTTAATTTGTATTCAGCATTTATTTTTTCCGCTAACTTAGTTAGTTTGGTAATATCATCTTGCGCTTCACTATGTTGTTTTTTATATTCTTCATAATTCACTGAACCTTCAATTTTTTTCAGTGCTTTTGTAGCTTCTTCCCTTGCTTTTGTTAAATCTTCTACATTCTTAATTTTTTGTGCCTCTACTATTAATTTTTGTAGATCTTCAATGTTTTTTGCTTTTTTTAATTCTTCAAGTTTTTTAGTTCTTTGGTCTACTGAGTTGATGCTATTTATAAGCAATTTTGTTTTGTTGTTTTCATCAGAAAACAAATTAGTTGATTTATCATTAAGAGCATTAAATTGTTCAATAGTAATCTTTTGGTTTTCTATTTGACTTGATAATTTAGTATTAAGTTCATCTTTTTCTTTTTTAATATCAATATTAATTTTAGTATGGTTACGGCCAAAATCTTTTCATTTTTTATCAAAAGCTTCTATTGCAACTTTTCTTTGTTCAATTTGTTGCTCATTTTTTTCTTTTATGGTACTAAATGTTCTCATAAAATCATCATACATGCTAGAACCCTTTGTTTTTTTGATTAATATCATTACATCGTTTTGATATTCCTGTATTTTTTTAGCCATAATATCAGCATAAAGTTCTCTTAAAATTCCTACATTACGTGCTTTATTAATTTTTTCTTTAATATTAGGGTCTTTGTTTCTTAAATCTTCAAATGCCATATCGACTTTTTGTTTTTCACTAAGATAAATATTGTTAGCGGAATTTTTAAGATTTTCCAAAAATTCCATTGTGCTAGAATTCGAAACTAATTTAACTAATGGTTTAATTTTTTCATCGTATTCGATAGAACCGTATGATTTTTGTGCGGAAATTAATGCATCATACATTAACTTATCATGCGAAAATTCTGATTCAACTTCTTTTATAATTTCTTCAATAATACTATCATTCGCTTCTTTTTTAATTTTTTCGAGAATTGGCAGTGAATCTTTTAAGGTATTTAAATAAGCAGGATCTGCAGAATTAATGCCACTTTGTACCTTAAATAGATCTTTTATCAAATTTTTAATATTTGAATTTTCTTTGTGTTGAATCAATAAATTAATGGCCTCAAAATGAGCAATAATAGTTTGGACTATATAAATATCACTAATTTTTGATGAAAATTTTCCGGAAGTTACATTTGATCTTAAATCATCTGCAACCTTATAAACACTATCAATGTTTAATTTTTTGTATTCATTAAGCAAGAAAACATTATAGTCAAAATTAACATCTGATCATAATCTAATAAAAGTTCCCCAATGTAAAAAGTTATGGTCATAAAAAAAGTATTCATTGTTAAAATTATCAAAAACACCATCAGGAAAAATTTTAAATTTCATTAATTTTTCTTTATATGGAAGTATCTCTAATTTCTCACCTTGAAAATTAATTAATTTTTTTAGTACTCTATATGCAAATAACATTTTGTAATGAGTTTTAAAGGCTTCAGTCTTTCAGTAAATGTTATAACTTTCAACATCATTATAGTCATCATTTGTGGGTATCGATATTGCCTCAGTTGCATAAACGCTAACATTATTGCTAGAATTTTTTTCCTCTTTATCGATATTATTGGCCATATTGTTTTGAGCGCTAATTACTAATGGTGTTGCAGCTATCATAACTGCACTTAACAATGGGCTTAACTTAAACTTCATATTACTCCTTTTAATGAAAAAATTTACTATAAATCAATTTATTATTATGCTATTTTAGGTATAAAATATATCTTATTATTATATTAATAAATATGCCAGATTAATAGAACAAAAAAATAGTTTTATTTCAAGAAAAAAATAGGCAAATTAGTGTTTATAGTTTTTTAATAATCGCTAAATCTAAATAAATAAAAAATTATATATAAATAATTCATAATTTTTGAACATTGGGTGAAAATAGCATTTTTTGAAACTATTGTTATTTTAGTTGAGTTCTAAGTTTTTTAACACAAAATAAAATTAAAATCTAAGGATACAAAACAAATTAGAATTCAAAATTAAGAAAAATTTTATACTTTTTTTAAAAGGGGATTTTTTATCTTTCTCATTGTTTCTTGGATTTGCAATTTTGGTTTTTTCTATACTAGCTTGTTAGTTATTTTTTTAGGATCCTAAGTTGGAGTTTTGTTTTAATTTATTAAATAATTTTAATTCAAAGGATTGCCTTAAAAGGTTCAAAAGAATTAGAAAAAGTATATTTGGGTTTTTCTTAGTTTTTATAATTGCTTTTTACTTTCTTTCATGTTACATTGATATGTTTTGTTTAATATCTTTAAGATAGAATAGGTTGATAGTTTGGCAACTATAAAAAAACACTAATAAAACTGGTTATTATACTAGGATATAATTGATGTTAGTTTTAAAAGACATGTAGTTTCAACTAAATCTAAAAATAAATTCTTTAAATTTTTACTCCATTATTTTTGCTAAATTTCAATCTAGTGTAATGATAGATCTTTTAAATATTAGAAATATTTAAAACATTAATTCTAAAAACGAGACTTATATTTGAATTTGAATCTTATTTACTCATTAAAAAGTAGTTTGGCTGCTTGCAAGTAAGCTCTTAATAAATTACTTCTCCCTAATTCAATACCACCGAAATAACGAATAACAACTAATAATTTATTTTTTAAATTTTTATTATTTAAATAGCTATAAAGAGGAATCCCAGCCACACCTTTTGGTTCATGGTCATCAGTATATCCATTGATAATAACATCATTGTCTTTTATAATATAAGCATAAACAATGTGCTTTGCTTTTTTATGTTCTTTTCGAAGAGATTCAATATTTTTTCTTACATCTTCTTTTGAATTGATATTAAATAAAATGGGGATAAATTTTGATTTTTTGATTTCCAAAAACTTCATGCTATTATTATAACATTTGTTATAATTTAAAAATTATGTTGAAACTTGTTGCAAACTATTCTGAAAGAATTGATAAATATATAGCAAATAATTCTTCAATAACTAGAAATGATATTCAAGAATTAATTAAAGAGGGGGCTGTTTTTGTTAATGGAATTAAAATTAATAAAAATAAATTTGTTATCAAAAACAATGATGAAATAGAAATTGTTAGAGTCATCGATAAACAAATAAAGATTGAGGAACAAGAAATCAGCCTTGACATTGTATATGAAAATGAAGATTATTTGGTTATAAATAAACCTTCGGGTTTAGTAGTTCATCCGGCCCCCGGCCACAGGAATAATACTTTGGTCAACGGCTTAATGTACCACTTTAAAAATAATTTAAGTAATGTTAATGGGCTTTTAAGACTTGGCATAGTTCATAGGATAGATAAAGATACTAGCGGGCTATTAATTATTGCTAAAAATAATTCAACCCACAATTATTTTGCTTCCTTGCTTAAAGAACATAAGATTAACAGGACATATATTGCTATAGTTGATGGAAGAATAGCTAACAAAAAAATGCATATTAATTTGCCCATTGGAAGAGATATAAAAAATCGTCAAAAATTTGCTGTTAGCGATCAAAACTCGAAAAATGCATATACAATGATTGAATGTCTTGAATATTTGAAAATTGATAATAAAGATAAAACATTAGTAAAATGTAATTTAAAGACAGGACGAACTCATCAAATAAGAGTGCATTTAGGATATATTAAGCATCCAGTTTATGGTGACCCTGTTTATAATAAAAAAATTGATTCTTTTAATCAAAGGCTCCACGCTGCACAACTAGATTTTATTGATAATAAGGGAAGAAACATACATCTTGAGGCCCCTATTCCCGAACTAATGCAAAGAGAAATCGAGCAAGGTAGATAAAATTTAGTTATAATTCTAATATATTTTAAAATTAAGTAAACTCATTAAAACCAAAAAGGAGGTGTTTATGAAAAATATTGATATAAATAAATACAACTCAATTGATGAACTTTACAAACACAACAAAAAGGCAATTTTAGTAAAATCAATATTATTTACAGCATTTTTAGTTGTGATGTTTTTATCATTAATGGCCATATTTATTGAGTATGCAGTTAGAAAACAAGTCTATTTATTGAATTATAAAGAAGCATTTTCAAATGCAAATCCTAGTTATGAGATATCTACCATTAATGCTTCAGTTGAAGATTTGTTTATAAGAAAATTTGCATTTTCTATCGTTGTGGCATTATTCTCTGGAGCTGTATTGATTTGACATATCGTTTCTTTGACACTTTCACTAAAAGAAAAAGATTTCACAAAATATTCGCCTTGGTTACTGACCTTATATAGTATGACTGTTATGATTATATTTATTAATTTATTTTTCTCAGCCGGTGGTATTTTTAGAATTAAACCATGGGATATAAACCAAATTTTAAATCTTATTGTTACAATCATATTTTTAATAGGATATTTCACAATATATTGGCCGTTTTCAAGAATTGTAAAATTATTTAGAATTGTAAGAATCAACAATGAACAAGGTAGAATAAATGAAATTTTTGGGCAAAAGTTTTCACAAACTAACCAACAAACTTATTCTACACAACCTCCTATATTTGATAATAATGAACAAAAAAACAATGATGAGATTATTGGCGAAAAAAATAATAAATCATATAGCTCACAATTAGAAACATTAAGCGATGAAAAACTAATAATTATGGCGCAAAAATTAAATATATTTGGTGCTAGCGAATTAAAGCGTAAGCAATTAATTGAAAAAATCAGTGCCATATTTGAAAATAATAATAGTCATAACGAAAAAGCTAATATGAGTAACAATGAAAATAATAAAGAAAATGAATCTGATAATGCCAAAGAAATAAAAGATATTGAGAATAATAATGATTATGATTAATTTTTAGGAGGTAAAATGAGTCAGCTGTTTTTACAAGGACAGAATTCAAAGGTTCCCAATAATTCTGAAAGTGTCGGTTCTAATCCTTTTCTAATTTATGGTTTAATATTGACACTTTTGGCAATAGTTAATTTATATTTAATAATTAAGTTTTTTATTAATTTTAAGCGTAGCATTAATAAAACAAAAGCAGTACTAGATGGTTTTTTATTTAAAAAATATATACAAGGGTTAAATATAAAAAGTACCGCGTTTTATAATATAGTTACAATTTTAGTTATTCTAGCTATCCAAATTATTTTTTCATCTGTATCATTGTCAAAAGTATATTCATATATGGGAACTGCAACCCAGAAATTTAATTCAGGTCTGGTTACAGAAATGAAGTATCTAGAATATAAAGACACCATTACCTCATATATTCCTTTATTTATAACATTTATTTCTTTTGCTATCGTTCTTTTGATTTCATTTGGTATCGCATTTGTTGTAATTTATTACATAAGTTTTAACTATCCTCAATATAAACATAAGAATGAGGCAGTGTATAATGAAATTATTTCTCTTAAGGAACTAAAAAAACAAGAATTAGCTAAATATCCTGAAAAAATTAATATAGAGTTTGATAAGTTAAAATCTTCTAATCTTTTATTATCCAATGTGTTATTAAGATGAATGAAATTTTATAATAATATGGATCAAATAAAATTCGAGAAACAATATAACTTATTTTTAAATCAATTATTTAAAGTAGAGTATTTTGCAGAAGTCCAAAACGAAATTAAAAGTAATGCTCAAAAAATTTCTGATATTGCGGAATTTGCTACACCAATTCACAATCAAGATTTATCAAAGATTGAGCAGGAAATTATTTGGATGGATAAAATGGACAAAAAAGCTAAAATTCTTAACGAAACTAAGGAATTAGCAGCAATGTCAAAAGCTGAATTTAATAAAAAATATGAGGAATATGTATACACGGCTCGTGCTAATGATCCTTTATATCAAAGCGCCACTAAAAATTCATGATTATTTTATCGTGATAATGAAGTTGAAGATTTATTCTTTAATCCACATTCGAATGTTTCATATTATTATGAAGATTCAAATATTATTTATGAAAAAGAACTTATTGATTTTATGCATGAATATAAACAATTTTTAATTTCAAAATTTTTAGCAACTAAATAATTTGCTTTTGCTATGGCTAAAAAAATAAAATTAGTACTAGGTTTTTTGCCAGTTATTACTATTGCACCCCTTGTTGCTTCATGTAGTCAAAATCTCGAAAAGTTAAAATATAATGTAATTAACTCACTTAAGAATGATATTATAAATTTATTAGCAAATGTTGATGCGTTATTTGGAAGTTCTAAGAATGAAGAAGTTATTAAATTAAAGGATGAAATTAGCAATCTTCTAAGGTCTCTAAAAGAGGAAAAGATAACTCATGAAAATAATATTGACGTTTTTATAAATAAAGCTAAACAAAAATTTAAAAACTTAGTGCAGAAATTTGCGGATATGTACAATAATAATACTCGCCTTGTTTCTGAATTTTTTGAAGAACTAAGTAATTTTTCACAATGAACACTAGATAATTTGATTAATGTTAAATACACGCCCTTGATTTTAAAAATTAAGAAATATTTGCAAGATCATGTATTTAGATATGATTGAAATATTAGTCAAATCACCAAAGAAATAAGCAAACTTAAGGCATTTGAACAACAAATAAAGAAAGAAAAAGAGCAAATTGATATTATTACCAAGAAATTTTAGTAGCCTAATTATATCTGGCTGCTTTTTTATTAATAAAAAACATAAAAAAGTAAAAACACTGGTTTAGTTGTTGTATAATAATTTAGTATTTTTAAAATAAGAGTTAAAAATATCTGAAAATATGTAAAACAATGTTAAGAAAGGAAAAAAATGCCTACAGTTGCGCAATTAGTTAAACAAGGCCGTAAAGATAAGACAACTAAATCTAAAGCCCCTGCTTTATTAAAGATGTACAACTCTTTACAAAAAAAAGAAAAAGCAATTCCAGCCCCATTTAAACGTGGTGTATGTACTCGGGTTGCTACAATGACTCCTAAGAAACCTAACTCAGCTATTCGTAAATACGCCCGTGTTAGATTATCTAATGGACAAGAAGTTACTGCTTATATTCCTGGTGAAGGACACAATTTACAAGAACACTCAGTTGTATTAATCCGTGGAGGTAAAGTTAAAGATTTACCTGGGGTTAGATATACTATCATCCGTGGTACTCAAGATGCCGCTGGGGTAAACAATAGAAAACAAGGTCGTTCTCTATATGGAACAAAAAAACCAAAAAGTAATTAATTAGAAAGTTAAATAGAAAGGAAAGAATATGTCAAGAAAGCATAAAGCACCTGTGAGAGATGTCTTAGCAGATCCAGTTTTTAACTCAAAAATTATTACCAAATTAATTAACACAATTATGCTAGATGGTAAAAAATCTGTTGCCGAGAATATTTTATACAGTGCCTTTGAAATTATTAAAAACAAAACTGGTAAAGAACCAATGGAAGTATTCAATTCTGCACTAGAAAATGTAAGTCCACAACTTGAAGTTCGTTCAAGAAGAGTTGGTGGTTCTAATTACCAAGTTCCATGTGAAGTTAGTGCTAAAAGAAAACAAACATTAGCACTAAGATGAATTATTCAATATGCCAGATTAAGAAATGACAAAACAATGGAAGAAAAGTTAGCACATGAAATCATTGATGCAGCAAATAAAATGGGTGGAGCTATCAAAAAGCGTGACGATACCCACAAGATGGCTGAATCAAACAAGGCATTTGCTCACTTTAGATGATAATTACCTATTTTTATTTAAATTATTTATTTTATTAGGAACAAAGTATGTCAAGAGAATATAAATTAGAAGATTATCGTAACATCGGAATTATGGCTCATATTGATGCAGGTAAAACTACAACTACAGAAAGAGTTTTATACCACACAGGAAAAATTCATAAAATCGGTGAAACACATGAAGGTGCTTCGCAAATGGATTGAATGGTTCAAGAACAAGAACGTGGTATTACTATTACTTCCGCAGCTACAACTGCATATTGAAAGAATAAAAGATTAAATATTATTGACACACCTGGACACGTTGATTTTACTATTGAAGTTGAGCGTTCGTTGCGTGTTTTAGATGGTGCTGTCGCTGTTCTAGATGCTCAATCAGGTGTTGAACCTCAAACAGAAACTGTTTGGAGACAAGCAACCAACTATAAAGTTCCAAGAATTGTTTATGTTAACAAAATGGATAAAATGGGTGCTAATTTCAAAGCATCTGTTGAGTCACTAAGAAAGCTATTAGGTGCTAATGCACATGCTATCCAACTTAATATTGGTGAAGAATCACAATTTAATGGAATTATTGATTTAGTAACCATGAAAGCCTATGAATTTGATGGTGGTGTCGACGAAAATATGAAGGAAATCGAAATTCCTGATTATCTAAAGGACGAAGCAAATTTAATGCGTGCTTCTCTTGCCGAATCACTAGCAGATTTTGATGAAGAAATTACTGAATTAATCCTAACGGAACAAGAAGTTTCGGCTGAATTAATGAAAAAAGCTATTAGAAAGGCTACTTTAACTTCAACATATTTCCCAGTTGTTTGCGGAACTTCGTTTAAGAATAAAGGTGTTAAGTTAATGCTTGATGCTATTGTTGAATATTTACCTTCACCATTGGATATTACCGCAATGAAGGCATACAAAGGTGAACAAGAAATTTCAATTCCTGCTTCTGATGATGAATTTTTCTCAGCATTAGCATTTAAAGTTATGAATGACCCATTTGTTGGTAATTTAACCTTCTTTAGAGTATATAGTGGAGTTATCTCAAAAGGCTCATATGTAATAAATTCAACAAAAGGTGAAAAAGAAAGATTTAGTAGAATTTTATTAATGCATGCTAATTCAAGAACTGATATTGACGAGGTTAGAACTGGTGATATTGGTGCTGCTGTTGGTTTAAAATACACAACAACTGGTGACACACTTATCGATGAAAAACATAAAGAAATTGTTTTGGAAAATATGAATTTTCCTGAGCCAGTTATTTCACAAGCAATTGAACCTAAAACAAAAGATGCTTCTGAGAAGCTTTCATTAGCTCTACAACGTTTAGGAGCAGAAGATCCTACATTTAAATACTATACAGATGAAGAAACTGGGCAAACTATTATTGCTGGTATGGGTGAACTTCATTTAGACATTATTGTTGATAGACTAAAACGTGAGTTTAAGGTTGAAGTAAGTGTTGGGGCTCCACAAGTATCATATCGTGAAACAATTACTAAGTCAGCAGAAGTTGAAGGTATTCATAAGAAGCAATCTGGTGGTAAGGGACAATATGGACACGTGTGAATTAAATACGAACCAAACCCTGATGGTGGATTTGAATTTATTGATAAAATTGTCGGTGGTAAAATCCCTAAAGAGTACATTAAATCGATCGAAAAAGGTCTTAAAGAAAAAATGGAAATTGGTATTCTTGCCGGTTATCCAATGATTGATATTAAGGCAACTCTATTTGATGGTTCCTACCATGAAGTCGATTCATCAGAACTTGCTTATAAAATTGCTGCTTCAAAATCATTGACCAAGGGCCGTGAACAATTGGGGACTGTTTTATTAGAACCAATTATGGATGTTGCTGTTGTTGTGCCAGAAGATTTCTTTGGTGATGTTATGGGAGATATCTCTCGTAGAAGAGGTCAAGTTAGAGATAACGAAACTCGAAACGATGGAGCGCATGTTATTAAAGCATACATTCCATTAAATGAAATGTTTGGATATGCAACTCAATTAAGATCAATGACAACTGGACGTGGTACATATCAAATGTGATTTGATCATTATGAAAAATTACCTCGCAATTTAGCTGACGAAATTATTAAGAAACGTGGCGGAAAAGTTTCGGTTGACGAAGATTAATTTAAATAAATTTTAAAATAATAAAAAGGTCTAGGGCAAAATTGCCTAGGCATTTTTATTATACTTGTATATTCTTAGTATATTTGCAAATTAACAAGCCTATCTTATTTGCAATATAAAATATGATAGGAATTAAAAATAAAAAAACACCTTAAATTAAGTAGTAAAATCTCTTTTTATTATTTTAGACTAACTATTGTTATTTTAAAGAAAATAGATAGTAGTTAACTTATGCTTATTTTTGTGTATTATTATATAAATTTTAGTATAATGTAGGTTAAATTAAAGGTTCATAAGATTTTTTATGAATTGAAATTATTTTAAGGAGAAAATATGAAGCTTTTAAAGAGTAAAAAGAATAAGATCGTTTTATTTACCTTAGGATCAACAATATTAGGTTCAGCAATTATAGGTAATGCTATTTTTGCTGCTAACCAAAAGAATAAAAATGGTATAGAATTTAACAATATTTATGGTGAAAACTCTGAAATATTTCACAAAGGTACACCCGATGTAACTAAAGCTGATGTGTCTATAACTGATAAGAATTTAAAAGAAATTCCAAAACCTCCTGTTGTTGTGCCTCCACAACCCAAACCCGAACCAGAACCTATTCCAGTTCCTCCACAACCTAAACCCGAACCAAAACCTGAACCCAAACCACAACCCAAACCCGAACCAAAACCCGAACCAAAAACAAACCCAGTCCCCCTTCCACAACCCAAACCAAAACCTAAACCTATCCCAGTTCCGCCGAAACCTGTTCCGGTTCCGCCGAAACCAAAACCAACTCCCAAACCAGCGCCAAAGCCGGCCCCTGCCCCTAAACCTGCCCCTACACCTAGAAGCGAAAGAATTACTATTACAATTAATGGTGTTCAGGTTCTAGCTGAAGTAACACCACCTCCAACTAGACCATTAGACCCTCGTGATGTTGCTGCGGGAATTACTAATAAAAATCCTTATGTAAATGAAATTGTTGGAAATGTTAAAAGTGTTGAAGTAACAGATGAGTTAAGAAAAGCAACTCTTAAACAACTTATTATTAATAATGCAGATGGACTACAAAACTATTTCCCAAGCCTTATCGATGGTGTACTACTTGAAAAAACTGAATCATTTGACCCTGATAGATATATTAAATTAAATAGTCAAGTATGAACTCAATTAATTGATAAATTCAGACGTCTTCTAGATAGCCCTAATGTTGTCAATTTCTTAAAAGAGGATGCAAAAAAACAATATCCTAATAAACAATTTAAGAGTGAAAATGTTAAATATGCTTGATTAATTAAAAATTTAGATTATTCAAAATTTACAAAATTAGGTAAAGGAGCAGAAGAATATTTAAAACAAGGTTATACTGCTTCTCCTAATAATGCATATATTAATGAAAATGGAGAAATCGACTCATATAGCTATTCACCGGCTCCTGGTTATAACGGCGAGATAGCTAGACGTGAAAGAGATAATCGTGACCGTCGTGCTTTTGGCATTGAGGGATATTTTGGTCGAAATCCAGAACAAATTCAAAATGGTGTATATCCAGGATGAACTAAACAAGATGTTACCCAATCTGAAAAATTTAAAGAATTCAATGTCGGAAATAATGATGGTATAACCATAACTGAATTAACAAGACAAAAACCGCAAGAAGGTAAGTTAAATAAAGGCTACATTGTGGAAATTGATGCTGCTAACTATGATGGTTATGAGAAAACTAAGAATTTAATTGAATCATTAAAGAATAAAGGTATTGAAATTACTTCATATCGTATAAAAAATATGGGTAAAAAAGATCCTAACCAAAAATTCAAAGATATTTTAAGAGCTCTACCAGATAACTTGCCGCAATTAGAACTTTTCTTTGATCATAGAGCAACTAATACATCAGCATTAGTCGAATTAGAAAAGAAAAACATTAAGGAATTAGCGTTATTTACCTTAGGTAATTCTCTACTTGATGATTGATCGATTAACCCATGAGCATTGCGTAATGTTGAGTGAATTAATACTATTGATTACAATGTTAGTTGAGATACAAGACCCGGAGCCGAAATTGCTTCAAGAATTACATTTAACACCCTAGCATTTGAAGAGTCTGATTTACTAAAAGATGAATCGGATCCGCAAAAGAAATATGAAAGAATTAACAATGGTTTAAGAATGGCTTATTACACTAGAAATAATGAAGGGATATTTCAAGGTGGGTTCGGCCCTGGTCTAAATCCAGATACCAATGAAGGCGGAAATAGTTATCCAACAAGAATTGATTTCTCAAGAGCCCCTTCTATCAGATCATTAAAAGGCTTAATTTTTTATGATTACATTAAATCATCAAATAAACCAAGAAAACTAAAAAATGCTAAATTCTTTAGTGATAAAGCCTGATACGAAATTAGTGGTGATGATTTAGATGATGCACAATTTGACACCGTAATGTCACGCGGTGAACCTGGATTTCCTCCAACTAAAATTGAATTTAGTAATGGTAGTGTTACGCAAAATGTTAGATTAACAACTAAAGATAATTTGACCAGTTCAGCCTTAACAAATTTAAGCATCTTAATTAATTTATCAGGAATTTCGAGGGAAGTTCAAGTTCCACAGGGGGCAACTACATTGAAGAGTCAACTTGAATCTAATGGTTACAAAGTAAGTTTTGCTAGTGATAAAGCATTCAACTAATTTTAGAAAAGTATGTAAGGAATCTTAAAATTATGAAATTAACAAAAAGAAACAAGGCAATTATTACTGCGTTTTTTGGAATGCCGTTACTTTTTTCTCCAACATTTGCATTGATATCATGTCAGGATGACATAACATCACTAAAGACAACATTAAAAAAACAATTAACCGAATTAGAGACATCTTTAAGAGAATTAAAAGATACCCGCAGTGATGCTAAACAATCGAGCGCTTATGCTGAAGGAATAAAAGTTCAAAAAGAAATTAATGATATTCTAACTAATGAAAGCAGTGGCGTATTTGATTTGCGTAAGGCTAAAAATAAGGCAGATCAAGCCATTAATGCCATAAAAAGCGAAATTACAAATATTAAGGAAAACATTAAGAAAAATTGGTCTAGTGAGACACCGGACAAAAGCATAAAATATTCGGATGATGAATTTAATGATGATTTTAACAAATTAATTGTTAATACAAACATTGAAGATAATTTTGAACTTATTTTTAGTAACTTTTTAACAGGCAATACCAAGTCACAGCTATTTGCTAGTGAGCTACAAAAGAATGTTTCCAATATAAAAATTAATTTTAAGGATGTAAATCTAAATAATAAAATCAGCATATCAATTGAAGGTATTATTTTAGAAGATGACGCTAATACTACCGGAAAAGCTAAATTTAATGTTGTTTTTAAAAATAAAGCAACATTAACAAGAAAAAATCATATATTTGAATTATCAGGTTTAAAAATTTCGCCATTTAATAGTGATTCAAATGGTGATAAACCGAATAACAAAATTGATTCAACTCCAGAAGATAATGAAGTTTCAAAATATGTTAGTTTAAACCAAAAAGAGCGTTTTAAATATGATAATGATAAATACGTCGGTTCGCTAAAGCAATATTTGGCTTTTTCTGCCGGTATTGATGATTGAACTAAATTAAGAGAAAATACTAAGGCAACTAGTGAACAAATTAAAAAATATGATGAAAAAGCAAAAACGTTAGGTCAAGATTCTTATGAAAATGCCGCATATAAAGGTTTTAGCTTGCCTTCATATAAAGCAAATGGTGAAGTCGATGGAATTGAATTATTTGAGCCTTCAGAATTAGGAAAACAACCTTCATGAGTTGATACACTAGGTAAAAATGATCCCTTTAAAACTAATGGCTTAGCAAGAAAAATTGTTAATCAAAAATATCTTGATATAGCCAAACAGACTTTTACAATTGCTTTAACAAGAGCTAATGATTTTAAAGATGAAATAGCAAAAATTGAATTAGCTATCAAACATTGAAGCGATCCTAATAATGAATTAGAATTTAAAAAATTAATTGACAAAAAGGTTGCTGAATTAAAAGAACAAAAAGAAGCTCTAACAAAAGAATTAGATGACAAAATTGCTAAGAACACTGATGTTCATTTAACTGAAAGTCTTCAAAAAGAAAAAGAAACTGAACTAAAAAAATATGATGACGCTATTGCAGAATATAAAAATAGAACTCGTGAAATCGAAATCCAAAAGCAACAAGCAGCTATTCTTGATTTAAAACTAAAAGCAGAATCAAAAAAACATTTAATTGGCGAAAATGGAACCACTTGAATTCTTGATTACCAACTTGATAGTAATGGTTATCCAACAAAATGATATTTAGGAACTAATTCTCACGTTGCAAGGGCATTAACTGATAATTTGACAAGTTTTTCAATTGCTAAGATTGACAATAAATTACAGGTTGGGCAAAGTTTGCGTATTTCTGAATTAGATGATAATATTACTCGCTTTTCGTTTGAAGATCCTAGCGCAATTAGAAAGGTTTTTGATGGAACTGACTATTTAAAATCTCATCCATCTGATTTCTTATCTGAGCGTCAAAAGAAAAAATATGGTGATGTGGAAGAATTTGTTGATTTTGCTGTTTTAGAAATTGATTTTACTAAGATTAATAAATATTATGCAACTTCAAATGACCAAGATGTAACTCAAAGATATCCAAAAGTCGGTAGTGAACATTTTGCACAAAATTTAGCAAAAGAAATTACTAATGATTATGCTAATCACGCTGATAAACAAGTTAAATTTAAACAAAAATCATACTTAAACGATTATTCAAAAATTGATTTTCCTCTAAAATCTAAATTACCTAAAGATATAGATTTCTTGTATGCTGTAGGGTGGCCTTCATCACGTGAAGATTATTATTTGAAGAAATACATTGATGATGATCAAACTAAAAGAAAAAACAATAGTTTTAGCTTGTGAATTAATAGCGAATATGAATATTATGATGCAAAAATAACTAATGGCGAAGATGGTACACCTTCTTCATATCCAAAAGAAAAACTTGATCGAGGAAGTTTTCTTTCTTACCAAATTGGTTATCGTTCGTTTATTGATAAACCTGGTGTTTTAGATACATTTATAGCGGCTCCAAAAATTGGCGAAGATTTTTACTATGTTAATGGTAAAAGATATGTAAATATGGGGCTAGCTTATATTCCACGTAGATATGCACCGATTGGTGGTTCTTCTGGAACTTCTATTCGAAATCAACATAATGAGCTAGTTTCAATATTTTATGCATCAAATACTTTGGCACGTGTCGGCCTATCGGTTGCTTTTAGATCTGAAGGTTATAACTATGATGGTTTATATGGCAAATATAATCTTCCACAATATGATCTAATTTATGGTGGTGGTAAAGAACAAAAAAATTCATATCGTGAAGCGCTAAAAGAAATCTATTCAGCCTCGGATTTTAAAACCAACCTATTTAAAAACGGATTGAATGAAATACCTTCTGAATTTAGATTTAATAATAATTAAGAATTAAGCAAGAATTATTTCTTGCTTTTTATTTTCCTTTTGAGTTTTCCAGTTTTATTATACAAAAATAACAAATCTATCTAAAATTGAGGTATATTTGTTATTTTTTAACTATCTTTTAACAACGTTTTTAATATCATCATAAATTTATCAAATGTCTTTTATTGTATTAGAATCCTCTTTTTTTGTATTTCATAATTTCTTTTTTGGCGAATTTATATCAACCCTCTTTCCAAGCTCTGAAAAAATATCGACCAAATTAGATTCTTTTGACATGACTATATTAAATTAAAATGTTGTTAAAAAAATAAGAAAATAAAAAACCTATACTATAAATAGTATAAGCAGATTATTCGGTTTGAAATTCTGTATTTTTTATGCCAAAACTGGGAAATACAAAAAATAAATATGAAAATATATGAGTATTTTAAATATAAATTTAACACTATTTCTTAAAAATAATACAATAAAGATATGAAGAAATAAAAAAGGAATATATGAAAAATAAATTATTTAGCGTTTTTTAGCTACGATAGCTAGCGTTATACCATTTACAATGGTTTCATTAAAAATAATGCCATATGAGGATACAAAATATATTGAGGAAAAGAAAGAAAGACAATATAAAGAAAAATTATCCTCATACTGTTTATATGATTTTATAAAATTAACTGGAAGAAAAGACACAAAAGTAAAATTTGTAAGTAGAAATTATCTAGATCCGGAAACAAATAAATATTCATATATAGTAGGATATGAGAAGGGTGGTTTTTCAATGTTTGATCAAGAAAAAGAAAAAATAATAGAGGTTAATCAAAATTGAAACATATCTAATTTAAGTTCAGAAATCATGTCCAATGATAATTTGGTATATTACAGAGAAACCATCGGAGATATATCAATATTAAATAAAAATGATCGAGATAAATTAATGATAGGGGATCATAGAAGACCAAAAAAGAAGACTAATAACGAGAGCATAAACGAAGATTGAAAAAATAAAAAAGATAGCAAAAAGAGTAAAGTAAATTTCAATAATTTCAAATACCTTAATTTATTAGAACTGCAAAATGCAAAAAAATCGGAATATTCTAATCTTGGAATAAGAGATAAGTTGAATGGCTTTTTATATGCCGATAACGAAATAAATCATTCTTGAATTTTTAAAACAGAACCAAGAAAAACATTTGGAGAAAACGACACTTTTAATTATATATATGAAGAATGAGAAGGAATATGTGCATATATTACTGTGAATCAAATGATGCTATACAATCATTATTTTTTTAGGTTCTAATTATATGACGATAACAGAAAGTGACAAATATATAAACAAAAAAGAAGACTTTCATATTGATATAACTACATTAGGATCAGAAGAATGAAGTTCAAGACATAGAAAATCTCCATCAATAAAACCAAAAGAAGCAATGGAAAGTTATTTACCAGAAATTAAGAAACAATATCTATACGAAAATAAGTTTTCACCTGAATTGAAAAATATTTATATGATAGATATGTTAAAAAAACATGTAACTGGTGATGAAATGACAGAGTCACTTAAATTATGAGGATTTATAAAATAATGAAAAAAAATAAATGAATAAAAATAATAACTATCGTTCCATTTTTAAGTACTGTTTTATTATCTACAAGCTGTATAATTCACAAAAATGAGGATAATGAACAACATGAAGACATTATAAAACCAGGTGGGATTTATAAAGCTGAATACTCTCATAATCCGCTTTTATATTCAAAACTTCGCAATAAAGATAAAGGCGAGGTAATTAAAAGACCTTTTAGAAAAATAACTTTTAAAACAGAAAATAAATATCAAGAATTAATAGATTTTGTTAATGAAAATAAAGTTAAAAACTATTATATGCTTGCTATAAATGTGAAATTGGAAAATAATGATACGACCAATAAAGAAGGATACGAAAAAGAATTTAAAATTTGGCTTACAAAAGCTAAAGAAATTACATTTTTGTACTTTCCTCATTCTGTAAAATTGCTAATTCCAGATCAATTTAATAATACAAGTGATTATTTTGCATCTCCTCTCAAAAAAAATGAAGAATTTATAATACCGATTTCAAATGCAAGAACTATCAATGATGAAATGAAATTTAGAAATCCATTATATTTCGATACATGACAACCAGGAGAAGGGAAATGGTCCCTTTTAAAGATTTTAAGAAAAAATAAAATTAAGTATAGTGCAGATAAAACTTTGGATGTTATTGATGGATTCACAATATGAGTTAATCATTATCATGAAGAGGCAGAAGCATCTATTGTTTTTGAAAGATATTATCCTAAAATGGATAATAAAAGCGATGACGAATATATAAAAAAATACGAAATCGATGTAAGAAAATTAACTCATAAGAATAAACTTTTTACACTTGATTATTAATATTAAACCCAGCTACGTTCTGGGTTATATTTTTTATTTTGTTAATTCTTATTTAAATTGCAACATTTTTATAGTTTAAAAATGTTTATTAAACTTATGATTTTAAATTTATTTTTTAAGACCTAAAAATTCAAACCAGTAATCAGGAAAATTAGCAAAGTGATAATATAGCTATATTTTGAGCTCATAAGTTTTTGAAATATTTTTCTTTTTACGTCGTTTTACTGCTGAATATATTCCTCAAATGACAAAGCCAATCAGCATTACACCTAGATAACTAGGTGCTAAAAATATAGTTCCTTTTGTGTATTCATCGCCTACAATCGGAGGGATAAAATTAACTACTAATATAAAAATTATTAAAATAATAGACAAAATAAATATTGTAGTTTCTCATCAAGTAAGCCTAAATGTTCTATGTTTGAATGCAATAACTAAAATCGAAATTATTACTAAAAGGTACTGCATTAAGAAAACCACGTTACCAGCATTAAGGATAAAACTAAATTGATCTTTTATACCTAATGCATATGGTATTGCTGTAAAAATAATCATTGATATAACACTAAAACCTGTTGCAAATAATAATGCGTTTCTATATTCCCCATGCTTGTTTTTCTTGCCTAGTTTTGAAGGTAAGAATCCATCATGAGCTAAAGGAGCAACAATTCTTGAATAGTATATGTTTGCCGAAAGAGTGCTTGAAATTCTATTGAATAGTGTACCTATCATAAAAATTATAAGTCCAGCTAAACCTCATAACGATTGAAAGAATTTTGAAAATGAAGTGGATTCACCAATAAATCCTTTTTGCAGTCCTAACAGTAAGAGATATAAAGTAAAGTAAATTGCAAGTACAGCAGCAAAAATTAGTAATAATATCTTTTTAAAGCGTTTTGTTTCTACGTTAGCGCTTATTCCTGCAAGACCTTCTGCACCACCAAATGCATAAATAAAATTCAATACATTTATAGTAATTATTGAGACTGAAACTTTGCTATTTGTCAAGATGTTATTAGCAAAATCGAGTGAACTAAAGGATAAATAAATACCTAAAGATACACCTAATATTATCGTTATTCATTTTACTGATGCAGAAAATAAAATAAATCATTTAGATGTCTTTATTCCAAACGTTGCAATTAATGTCAAAGAAAGAAAGAATACAAGAGAAACAATTTGATAGATTAATTGATGTGATTTATCAAATTCTGATAGCAATGTTGAAAAAAATAAAATTGTCGTGGCTGAAAAAAGCGGTATCTGTGAGAATTGATTCCAGCCATTAAAAAAGACTCAAAATTTATTTGTTGAAGCTTTTTTGGCATAAACATATGAACCGCCGGCCTCATTACCAAATGCTTGAGCTCCACGCGCAAATGCTAAAATAACACTAAAACTGATGAATGATGTTAGTGCAAAAACCAACATACCTCATATACCTTGAGCAATTATTCCTGTGATTGTTGTTATAAAACCAAAACCAACTATAAAATTAATACCATATAAGAAAAAACTTTTTTCACTAAATTTATTTTTCATTTTAAATACCTAATGCTCCTAATTATATACATTATTTGTTAAATATAAAACGAAAAAGTGCATCTTCGCTAAATTTTATTAGAATAATTTTATGTAAAAAAATGCAAAAGCATTCCTAAAAAAACGCGAATTTTTAATATCTAAGGATTTGAGAGTTGCATATATCTAATTGCTTTTTGTTTGCATGGATAACTAATCTAACATACAATTTCGTTCATTAAACTTTTAATTATTCTGAAAGAAATTTTGAGCTGCATTAGCCGACATCAGAAATGGAAATTGCTTAATATTATGCCGAACAACGTTATTAATTTTGTCCATCATGGATCAGGTTTCATCATTGCTGTATCAGTCAAATAATTTTTTCTTTTAGAATATAAGTTTATGTATATTCTCAATCTAACCCTTTTGAGATGATGCAAATGCATTTGTGTGAAAAATTTGTTTGATACTCTTTATATTGTCCAACATATAGCTTTCAGATCTGTTATCTATTAATAAAGTGTTAATCTTAAAGTTAAATCTAGCAGCCAATTTTTCGATAGCTCTTTTTATTGCTCTAGCATTGAGTCTTGATATGGTTGCATAAGATTTTTTTGTTAAGCGATTTATCAAAGTTAATATGACTTTCTTTGATTTTATATTTCTATAGATTATATCCATTTCATAGTCATTCAAAGTTAATCAATCATTAATTTCTTTAGGTTGTTCATGCATTATTTTGCCAGCAGTTTCTTCTTAGGTTTATGGCACTTAGATTTTGACCTAAATGACTTCCTATAGACTTATAAGTAAGTAAAATATCATATGGGATAATAAAACTCATTTCTTTTTTTGGATTTGTATAGTGTTAAGGATGTGTAATAAAAGCATCTTTGTTAGATATTTTCTTAAATAAAGAGTTGAAAAATGAGTTTTATTCTTGATCTAGACAAAATCGAAGAAGATGAAAAATTTGATGGTTACTTTGTTTATGAAACATCAAGAAAAGATCTTAAACTTGAAGAAATTTTTTTTAGTTTATCGCAAACAATATCAAATTGAAGAAAACCTCAAAACATTGAAATAATCACTAAAAATCTGACCGATATTTATCCGAACTGAAAAACATATTCGAGGGCATTTTTTACTAAATTTCATTGCATTAATTGTTTTATTTTGCAATATTTGAAATTAATGAATTCTATCATCAACAAGGTTTCATTGAAAAATAACCAATACTAAGTTAATTGATTTTTTAAAAAGACTGTAATAAGTTAACTAAGTTAAGAAACGCGAAAATAATTGAAGAAAGATTTATTAACCCCGCTATTAATAAGAGCAATGAAGAAACTTATAATGAAATTTTAGAAATTGTAAAAAAATTGTATATAAAAAAACAAAAAGTGTGTTTTGCTTGAAAATAATGGTCAATTTTACACTTTTTATTTTTTGCTCAAAAACTTAAGAAAAACTGAAAAATGAAAAAATGAAATTTTTTTACATTTGAGTTTTCCATTTTTTCCCTTAATACTTTGTGTATTAAGGTTTATTTTAATTTTTGTTTTATTCTAGATTTGCATGATTACCACTAACGTGTATTACTTCTCTAATAATAGTGGCCTCTTACTGAGCGTTGATTTGCGGATTTTGTATTGTTTGATTGTTTTTTTGTAACAATTGTCCACATAAACTACAATAATTTCCATTATTTATATAAATTTTTGCTTTATTAAAATTTGTTTGTTCAGTCATAGCAATAATTAAACCTATTAATCCTAAAAGTGGAAGAAATAACCCGATTATCATTAAT
This sequence comes from Mycoplasma sp. 527, assembly GCF_053851595.1. Lineage (NCBI taxonomy): Bacteria > Bacillati > Mycoplasmatota > Mollicutes > Mycoplasmatales > Mycoplasmataceae > Mycoplasma > Mycoplasma sp. 527. The sequence continues at coordinate 30,130 of NZ_JBSQAY010000005.1, forward strand.
ATTCTAGCTGCTGATAAACCTGTTTTAACCATAGCTATAAAATAAAATACTAAACCTATAATATTTAATATCAACGCTGGTGCCAAAGGTAAAAAAGGTAAAATAACAAATATTTCTTCAAATATTTCTTCATTAGAATTAGATTTTATGTTAACTAAAGCTAAAAACAAAAACATAACTAAGGCTATTGTTAAAAAAAGCGCGCCAAAAATATATATTATAAAAGATGTAATTGCTGCATTTTTACCTGTCATAATAAAATCCTTGTATTTTGTAAAAAAGTTTCCATTCCAATTTTTTTTGTTTGCTACAAATAGATTGAAAAAAACGGAAGAGTCAAACACCAAAAAACGCTTGACTTTTGTTTTGACTCCTATTAAAATATAAATAATCAAAATAGAAAATGAGTCAAAATATATTGTATATTATAAATACACATTAAATAATGGAAAATTATGATAATGATATTAAATTTTTATTTTTTCTATGATATAATGCTTTTGCAATATATGAAGACAGTAACGGCAAACGCTTAATAAGTTACCGAGTATGCTCGACTATTGATATTGCAAAAACATAATTTAAAATAGGAGGAGAAATGAGCGCATTAAGGGATGCTAAGGTCTTAGTGGTTGATGAAATTTCTAAAAACCTAAATCAGTCTAAGGCTTTATATGTTGCTATGTATAAAACTTTAGATGTTAGTTCGTTGCAAGCAATTCGTAGAGAATTGGCTAAGTATGGCGTTTTAATAAAAGTTTATAAAAATCGTTTAGTTAAACAAGCCTTATTATCGACAGAACACAAAACATTAAATGATTATCTTGTTGGCCAAAATATATTTATTTTTGCTAATGAAGATGACTTAATCACACTAAAAGCATTAGCTAAATTCAAAAAAGAATACCCTGCCTTACAATTGGTCGCTGGTATTTATGAAAACAAAGTTGTTGATGCAAAAAATCTTGAAGAAATTTCAAAACTTCCTTCATATGAAGAATCACTTATGATTCTTGGAAACTCATTGCTTGCACCAATTAGAAATCTTGCAATTGGTCTAAACGAGTTAGTTAAACAAAAGGAAATGTAAAACTTAATAATCAAAATATAAAATAAAATTTTAAGGAGAAAAATATGGCTAAATTAACAAAAGAAGAATTCGTTTCAGCATTGAAAGAAATGAATATTAAAGAAGTTATGGAACTTGTAGAAGGACTAAAAGAAGAATTTGGAATTGATCCTAGTGCTGTTGTTGCTGCCGCTGCTCCAGCTTCTGCTGAAGTTGTTGAAGAAAAAACAACATTTAATGTTACATTAAAATCAGACGGTGGAAATAAACTTGCTGTTATTAAGGCAGTTAAGGATTTACTAGGTTTAGGTTTAATGGATGCTAAGAAATTGGTTGAGTCAGCACCTGCCTTATTAAAAGAAAATGTTAAGAAGGAAGAAGCAGAAGAATTAAAGGCTAAATTAGCTGAAGTTAAGGCTGAAGTAGTTTTAGACTAATAAAGATAACATAAAAAACTGGCTTAAAAAGCCGTTTTTGTGTTTTTTATATAATATAAAAATGCGCATACATGCGTATGTGTAAACTGTTGTAAATACTTTGAGTATATTTTAGTAAATTTAAACAAAAAATGAGGTTAGATATGAACAAAAAACCAGAATATGTTTTAAGAAAATTTGGACCGGTTACCGAACGTAGAGATTATTCAATTAGTCAAAAGAAATTCGATACTCCTGATTTCTTAAAAATGCAAAGAGACTCTGTTGAACAATTTTTAACCAAAGGTGTTGAAGAGGAATTGAGAAACATATATCCAATTGAATCACGCGGAAAAGTAAGAATTGAGTATATTGAAAATTCTGCTACTTTTGAATATCCTAATAAAACTGAATTTGAGTGTATTAAAGAGGCAAAACAAAAAGGTTCTTCATATCAAGGTAAGTTAAAGGCTAAATTAAAGCAAGTTAATGAAGAAACAGGTGAAGTTACACCTGCTGAAGTTGTTTTTGCTGAAATTCCTATTATGACATATGGAGGCTCATTTGTCATTAATGGTTCAGAAAAGGTTATTGTCTCTCAATTAATTCGTTCAACTGGTGCTTACTTTGGAGTTAATGTAAGAAATAAACAGGCTAATGACTTGTTTAATAAAGTTGAAATTATTCCTCAAGTCGGTTCATGAGTTGAAATATACCACAAAACTACTTCATCTAACCCGGACACCGTTAAGGTGCATATCGATAAAAATAAATCATTCTTATTATCTACTTTTTTGAAAGCACTTGGTTTTACTGAAAAAGGTATTAAGAAAATGTTTGGTGATATTCCAGAATTAAATGAAACTTTACGAAAAGATAAAACATTAGGTAATACTGATGAGGAAATTACAAGGGATGCCCAGGAAACAATATATCGCTTAATTAGAAAGGGCGATAGAATGACCGCCGAATCGGCCCGTAATTTAATTCCATCAACTATTTTTAATGAAAAAAGATACAGTTTAACTGAAACTGGTCGTTTTACTTTGAACCGTAAGTTAAATATCGCCGAAAGATTAGTAAACACCTATTTAGCTGAGCATATCATTAATATGGATGGCGAAGTTAAGTATGAAAAAGGTTTGTTAATTACTTGAGAAATAGCAAGAAAGATTGCGGAGGAATTTAGATTAGGCATTCTTCCTTTGTGAAAATTACCTGATGTTGATCCTTCGGTATATGGTAATCAATTGGATATGCCTGGAAACGAAAAACTTGCTTTGCGTTTATCTGTTCCGAGGGTATGAGTTTATCCGACAGAAAATGACATGATAAATGACATTAATAAAGTTCAAGTGCTAGGTAATGATCCTAATTCAACTGAAAACTTTTTACTAATTCCTGATTTAATTGCAACAATATCATACTATTTTAATTTATTGTTTAATATTGGTGTTGATGACGATCCTGACTCATTAGTAAATAAAAGAATTGTTACTATTGGTGAGCTTTTGCAAAATCAATTTAGAATCGGTCTAATTAAATTAGAAAAAAATACTCGTGAAAGAATTTCAACCAAGGAAACATCAAAGATTACGCCAAAGAATGTAACAAATAATAAACCAATATTTAACCAGTTTAAATCATTTTTCAATACATCAAAACTTTCGCAATTTATGGACCAATGTAATCCGTTAGCTGAAATTTCGAACAAACGTCGTATTACCTCACTGGGACCAAGAGGTCTAAACCGTGATACCGCCCAATTTGAGGTTCGTGATGTTCACCCTACCCATTATGGAAGAATTTGCCCAATCGAAACTCCTGAAGGGCCGAATATTGGACTTATTCTTAATCTTGCATCATTCGCAGACATTGATAAATACGGATTTATTAAATCGCCATATTTTAAGGTTGAAAACAAAAAGGTAGATTTTTCAAGTCCGCACTATTTAACAGCCATCGAAGAAGCTGGGTATACATTTGCGCAATCAACCGTCAATATTGAAAATGATATAATTGTTGATAAAATGGTAATGGTTCGTCGTGATAATGAATATCTTGAAGTCCCAGCTAATGAAGTTAATTTTGTTGGGGTTTCAAACCGTCAAATGACCTCGATCGCTGCTTCTGCTATTCCTTTTTTAGAAAACGATGACGCTAACCGGGCATTAATGGGTTCTAATATGCAACGTCAAGCTGTACCTGTATTATTCCCTGAAGCTCCATTAGTTGCAACTGGTGTTGAAGCTGATATTGCTAAATATTCCTCAACAAACATTATTGCTAAATATGATGGTGTGGTATCTTATGTTGATGCTAACGTTATTATCATTAAGAGAGATGAAAGCAATAAGAAAGATGAATACCATTTAAGAACTTTCGAGAGATCTAATCAAGGTACTTTAATTCATCAGGTTCCATTAGTTAAGGTAGGTCAAAGTGTTAAAACTGGAGATTTACTGGTTGATGGTCCATCAATGAAAAATGGTGAAATGGCATTAGGTAAGAATGTTTTGGTCGGTTTCACAACATGACATGGTTTTAATTATGAGGATGCTGTTGTTTTATCAGAAAGACTAGTTAAGGATGATGTTTATACTTCGATTCATATTGAAGAACAAACTATTCAATTTAGACATTCAAAAGCCGGTGAAGATATTTTAACAACTGATATTCCTAATGTTTCAAACCACTCAAAGCGTTTCTTAGATGATAATGGTATCGTTAGAGTCGGTTCTGAAGTTTCTGCAGGTGATATTTTGGTTGGTAGAACATCGCCAAAAGGTGAAGAAAACCCAACTCCTGAGGAAAAACTGATGGGAGCTATCTTTGGACAAAAGACTGCTTCAAAAAAGGATACATCACTAAAAGTTAAACATGGTCATAATGGTACAGTTGTTGCTGTTGATGTTTTAAGTCGTGAATTTGGCGATGTTCTAGAAGACGGTATTGAAAAGATTGTTAAAGTCTCAATTGCCCAAAAGAGAAAAATTAAAGTCGGGGACAAGATGGCAGGTCGTCATGGTAATAAAGGCGTTGTTTCCGTTGTTTTACCAGTTGAGGAAATGCCTTATTTAGAAGATGGTACTCCACTGGATATTGTTCTTAACCCTCAAGGTGTTCCATCACGGATGAATATTGGGCAAGTTCTAGAATTGCACCTTGGCTTAGCTGCGCAAAAATTAAATACAAAATTTGTTACTCCAACATTTGATGGAATTACTCATAATCAAATTAAAGAAATTCTTGAAGAAGCAAAAATTAATCCATCAGGTAAATCTGTTGTGTATGATGGCCGTACTGGTGAACCATTTGATCAACCAATATCGGTTGGGATAATGTACTATTTAAAACTATATCATATGGTTGATGATAAAATGCATGCTCGTTCAGTTGGACCATATTCATTAATTACGCAACAACCGCTTGGTGGTAAGTCGCAAAATGGTGGGCAAAGATTTGGGGAAATGGAAACATGAGCCATCGAATCATATGGTGCAGCAAATTTATTACAAGAACTATTAACATATAAGTCAGATAATATTAATGGACGTAATCAGCTTTATAACTCGCTTGCAAGAAAAACAAAGTTGCCAAAGCCAGGTATGCCTGAGTCGTTTAATGTTTTGGCATATGAACTAAGAGGTTTGTGCATCAAACTTGAAACTCATGATGATTCACGAGAAGAAAATGAGCTTGAATATGAAAGAATTGATACTAAATATCAACAAGATTGAGATGGGGGAGCAGAATAATGAAAAACAATGCAAAATTCGATTTATTAGATGAATCAAAAATTAGAAAAATTTCTTTATCATTAGCTACTCCTGAGGATGTTGAATCTTGATCGCATGGGGAAGTTACAAAACCAGAAACTATTAACTATAAATCATATAAACCTGAACGTGGTGGTTTGTTTGATGAAATTATTTTTGGACCAATGATAGATTATCGTTGTCCTACTTGTGGTTATAAATATAAGAAAATAAATGAAGGTTCATATTGTACAAGAACTGATTTGTGTCGTAAAGAAAATGTTCAAATCTTGCCTAAAATAGCACGTAGAAATCATATGGGGCATATTAAGTTAAATAGCCCTGTTGTTCATTTTTGGTTTTTTAAGGTTGACCATTCAATTATTTATAAATTATTAGGTTTAAGAATTTCGAGTCAAAATTCATCTGAAACAGTTAGAAGAGAGGAACTTGAAAATCTTATTTATTATAAAAATCATATTGTTGTAGAAGATGGTGGACTTAAATCATTACCTAAAAACTTAATAATCGAAATCAATGATGCTGCTGTTATATATAAAGAAGCATTGGATGAATTATTAACACGTTTTGATCCAAAAAATCCAGACCATAAAGAAGCTTATGATGAAATTTCAGAAACAATTGAGCAATTGGTTGAAAAAGCCACTTCAAAAATTGGTCAAGAATATGGAATTGACTTTTATGAATTAAATGACATCATCCAACATTACTCAGACGCAAAAATTATGACTGGGGCAAGAGCTATTGAGTATCTATTGAAGAATTTAGATCTAGTCGCTGAAAAAGCTTATGTAACAGAGCAAATTAATCAACTCAATTTACAAGAATCTAAAAATCCCGAAAAGTTTGCAACTACTACTAAACAAAATAGGGAAAAATTATATAAGAGATTGCAAGTTATTAACGCGTTTATTGAATCAAAACAATCGCCAACAAATATGCTAATTTACAATTTACCAGTTATTCCAGCTGATCTTAGACCATTAATTCAATTGGATGGTGGTAGACACTCAACAAGTGATATAAATGAGCTATATCGTAGAGTTATTATTAGAAATAATCGTTTACAAGAATGACAAGAAAAAGATGCTCCTGAACTCGTAACGCAAAACGAATTACGTATGGTTCAAGAAGCCGTTGATGCTTTAATTGATAATCAAAGAAGAACCCCTAACCCTGTTTTATCAAAGGACAATCGTCCATTTAAATCTATTTCAGATGCACTAACAGGTAAAAAAGGACGTTTTAGACAGAATTTACTTGGAAAACGTGTAGACTATTCTGGCCGTTCTGTTATTGTTGTTGGGCCAAATTTAAAGATGCATCAATGTGGTATTCCAAGAGAGATGGCTGCAAAATTATTTGAGCCATGAATTATTGCTCGTTTAATTGATCAACAGGTTGCAACAACTGTTAAAAATGCTAAGAAAATAATTGAAGATCAAAATCCAATTATTTGACCTCATGTCGCTGAAGCAATTAAAGGAAAATTAGTACTTCTTAACCGTGCTCCTACGCTTCACCGTTTGTCTATTCAAGCATTTGAACCGGTTTTAGTTAGAGGAAAGGCTATAAGATTACACCCTTTAGTATGTACCCCTTTTAATGCCGATTTTGATGGTGACCAAATGGCTGTTCATGTGCCTATTTCGGAACAATCATTATTGGAAAGTCGTGAATTGATGCTTGCCAATAAAAATATTCTAGGCCCTAAGGATGGAGAACCTATTATTAATCCTTCACAAGATATGATTTTGGGTTTATATTATTTAACAATTGAACAAAAAGATGCTAAGGGCGAAGGAAGAGTCTTTGACAATTATGATCACATGATAAGGAACCTTGAAGCTAAAAAAGTTTCTTTACATGCAAGGGTAGCATTACCTGCTGAAGAGGTAAAAAACTCTAAAATATTTAATAAAAATACAATTAATCAACAACTTTATGTTATTTCAACAGTTGGTAAATTTATTTTTAATAATGTGTTTCCAAAAGATTTTCCTTTTATCTTTGATAATAAAGTAATAAAGGCAATTAATTTAGAGGAATATAAGAATGAGTTTAATAAAACATATGTAGTTAAAGCTGGTATAAATATTCCTGAATATATTAAGACCTTGCCATTGCTAGATGCCTTTAATAAAAAGAATATTGCCAAGATTATTCGTTACATGTTTGATAACTATGTTGCAACGATAAGCATAGCGGAAGTTGCTAGCGTTATTGATAAAATTAATGATTTGCAAGATTCAGATATTGTTTTAGAATTTCTAAAATTAAAAACCTACAAGGGCCAAAATCTTGAAAGAGAACATGCAGATTTATTGACTGAATTTGTTTTAGAAGAAAAACAAAAATTAAATTTAGAAAATGAAGAGAGATACCGCGGACAAATTCATATTCCATTAAGTGCTAAAGAGAAAGCTAAATTGTTAGACAAGGTTTGATTTAAATATACAAATATTGTTGCTTCTATTCTTGACGATATTAAACAACTTGGCTTTGATTATTCAACTACTTCAGGTATTTCTATTTCCTTCTCGGATATTTTAGAAACTGAAAAGAAAAAAGAATATATCGCTGAAGGTGATGAATATATTGCTAAATTAAAAAACTACTACAAATTAGGTTATATAACTGATGATGATAGATACTCGTTAACTATTAAAAAATGAGCTGAAATCAAAGATAAAATCCAACAAGAATTGCAAACAATCATCAAAGAAAATCCACAAAACCCAGTTATCACTATGATTAACTCAGGTGCTCGTGGAAACATTTCGAACTATGTTCAATTAGCTGGTATGCGTGGACTGATGGCTAACAATACAAAAACCACTAAAGCTGATGCTAAAAATGATAGGGTTGTTCGTTCGACCGTTGAAGTTCCCGTTAAGTCATCATTTATCGAGGGCCTAACCGCATTTGAATTCTATTCGTCAACCCATGGTGCTAGAAAAGGTCTTACTGATACTGCACTTAATACTGCTAAATCAGGTTATTTAACAAGAAGATTGGTTGATGTTGCTCAAAATATTGTGGTTAGAGAAGAAAATTGTGGTTCGGAATATGGATTTTTAGCTAGAAATATCATTGATACTAAAACAAAACAAATTATTGTATCTCTAAAAGAAAGAATAATTGGTCGATTTTCAAATAAGCCAATTTATGATAAAGAAGGTAATTTGATTTGTAGCCGAAACATCTTAATTACTAATAAGATAGCACAAAAAATTATTGATGCTGGTATTGAAGAAGTTGAAATTAGATCGATCCTTGGATGTAATACTCGTAATGGTGTATGTAAAATGTGTTTTGGTAAGGACTTAGCAACAAACCGTGTTGTTAATATTGGTGAAGCAGTAGGTATCATAGCTGCTCAATCAATTGGTGAACCTGGTACACAGCTAACTATGCGTACATTCCATACTGGTGGGGTTGCTGGTGTTGAAGATATTACTGGTGGTTTTACTAGATTAATTGAATTAATTGATGCTCATGAACAACCATGAGGTAGACCAGCAACAATTTCGCCATATCAAGGTATTGTAGTTGATATTGAAAAACTTGAAAAATCTGATAACGATTATGTTGTTTATATCGAAATTCTGAATAATAAAAATCAAATTGAAACTAGATCTATTTTAGTTAATACTAATAAGAAATTAAGAGTTTCTATTGGTGATGATGTTAAAGTCGGCCAAAAGCTTTCAGAAGGCCCAATTATTCTAAAAGAGTTATTAGCACTAACTGATGTTAGAACAGTCCAAAATTACTTACTAAAAGAAATTCAAAGAATTTATCGTATTCAAGGTATTGCTATTAGTGATAAATATATTGAAATTATTATTAGACAAATGATGTCTAAAATTGTTATTAGTGATCCTGGAGATTCAAAATTCTTTGCTGGTGCTATTGTTGATATCTTTGATTATCAAGAAGAAAATTCGTTATTATTATCTCAAAACAAAATTCCAGCATATGGAAGTGTTGTTATTAAAGGTGCTAAACAAGTTCCACTGTTGTCTGATTCGTTTTTGGCTGCCGCTTCATATCAAGAAACTTCGAAAATTCTTGTTAATGCTGCCATTTCTTCTAGAACAGATAATTTAAGTGGTCTAAAAGAAAATATTATTGTTGGAAAGAAAATCCCTTCAGGAACTGCATTATATTCATTTGAAGAACATTCTAAATACGATATTAAACCATCGATTAAATACTTTACAAATTTTGATGAAAATGAAGAACAAGACGATATTGAATTAGGCGATGAAAATATGATTGATTTATATACTTTGACACAAGAATATGATGAAGAAGGTCTTAGCGATAAAGGCTTTGTTAATGACTTTGCTGATGATTTTTATGATAATGAAGATTTTGAGACTGATGATAATGAATCAGAAGAATTTGATGATAATAAAATAGATTACGAATAATTAATTAGAATAAGGACAAGGAATAATTTCCTTGTTTTTTTATTTTGCCGAAATATACGCAAATTTGTGGTAAAATAATCAAGTTACTTATAGAGTAACCATTCTAAACAGGTTTTTAAACTTTTTAAAAGTACCTCAAAGATGTGACAAAATATAAGGAGATTTTAAATGTTTGCAATTATCGAAACAGGTGGTAAACAATTAATCGTTAAAAAAGGCGATTCTATTTATATCGAAAAAATCGATGGAAATGCAGGGGACAAGGTTGTTTTTGATAAAGTTTTAGCAGTCGAAAATAAAATTGGAACTCCATATTTAGAAGCTGCTTCTGTTTTAGGTATCATTGAAAAACAAGGGAAAGCAAAGAAAATTGTTGTTTATAGACACAATGCTAAATCAACTCATAAACGTAAATTAGGTCACCGTCAACCTTATACAAAAGTTCAAATTGCAGAAATTAAGGAGAAATAAGACATGGCACATACGAAATCTGGTGGAACAACCTCGAATAGTAGAGACTCGGCTGGTAGAAGATTAGGCGTTAAGGCTACTGATGGACAATTTGTAACAGCCGGAAGCATTATTTATAGACAAAGAGGAACAAAAATCTTTCCTGGCAATAACGTAGGCAAAGGAAAAGATGATACATTATTTGCTTTAATAGATGGTATTGTAAAATTCGAAAATAGAATTAATAGAAAATTTGCTTCAGTATATCCTATTGTAGAAAAATAATGGCTTTGCTATTATTTTTTTATTATCAATTCCTAAATTATTAGGAAATTATGGTTATAATAATGTTGTTTTATTATTTAACTTATTTTAAGGAGAAAAATGCCTGAAAAAAAATCTATATTAATAGATGGAAATAAAGATAGAATTTTGTTCTGGTTTGAAGATCAAAAAAATCAAAATGAAATTAAATTAATTGATTTTAATAAACTTATTTCAACTATTTTATTTAAAGGTAATTTTAATACAAAGGATTCCCGTGTAATTGACTTTCTAGAGAGAATTAAGAAATCACTTATGGATTATCTACCTATAAAATTTGCCAATTTTATTGTTAACTTCGAAGAAAACGCTATATTTAGCATTTATAAAAAAGTTCCATTAATTTATGCGAATAATGAAGAATTTGAATGAAATAATGACTTCGAAAAATTATATAATGAGATTCTTAAGGACCTAATAAAAGATGGATATTATGTTGAATTCTTGCCTAACATTATTTTATATTTCTCAGACATAGCAGGAATTTTGAAGTTATATATTAAAAAAAGTTATTTTATGAATGATAAAGGAGAAGAAAATGGAAAATAGTAATGCTAAACCAAATAAAAATCCCAAGATAATTTCTATTTTTGGTTATATTGTTGAAGTATCAGGACAATTTCCTTATGAACAAGGACAACAATTTGTTTGCGAAAGAGATACAAATATTAAATTAATTCTTATTAGCGCTACAAATGATCACGCGTTTTTATTAGCTAATAATGAAAATAAAGAGTTAAAAATTAATGATACAATAATCGCTACCCAAAAGCGTGATGTATTTACTTCAAAACAACATTTTGGAAATGTAGTCGATATTTTTGGCGATGTTGTTTTACCTAAAAAGCTTGCTGTCGAAAAACAAAAAAATGATCCTGAAAGTGCCACATTTAAACTTGCTCATCAATTAATGAGTGTTCAAACATTAAATGAGCAACTATATACAGGATTCACATCAATAGATTTATTAATTCCTATCGGAAAAGGACAACGTGAATTAATTATTGGGGATAGACAAACCGGAAAAACTCACATAGCAATTAATGTTATCTTAAATCAAGCAAAAACCAATACCAAGTGTGTTTATGTCGCAATTGGACAAAAAAGAGAAAGCATATCTAAAATTTATAATACCTTAAAAGAACATGACGCTTTAAAAAATACTATTATTGTTGATGCGCCTGCTACTAGTGCATACGAGCAATATCTAGCTCCGTATGTAGGTATGGCACATGCTGAAAACATTTCATTAACTGATGATGTTGTTATTATATTTGATGACTTAACAAAGCATGCTAATATTATTCGAGAAATTGCTTTATTAGCTGATAAGCCTGTTGGTAAGGAAGCAATGCCCGGCGACATATTTTTTGCTCATTCACAATTATTAGAACGTGCTGGTTCATTTAAAAATAGAAAAACAATTACTGCTTTGCCAATTTTACAAACTATTGATGGCGATATAACTTCATTAATTTCTTCTAATGTTATATCAATTACTGATGGTCAAATTGTAACTAGCGCTGACTTATTTTCTCAAGGTGTTTTACCGGCTATCAATATTAATTTATCAGTTTCAAGAACTGGTTCATCAGTACAAAATAGAATTATGTCAAAAGTAGCTTCAGAAGTAGGTAAAATCTTTAAACAATATAAGAGACATTTAAAGCTTGCTGCTCTTGATTATGAATTGAATAAAGAAACCGCAACATTATTGTACAAAGGAAAAATGATTGATAAGATGTTTATTCAAAAAGGATATACATTATATTCGAATAAATTTGTTTTATTGATGTCTAAACTAATTTCATGAACTATATTACATGGAATTAAGGATGAAGAAAAAGCGCTAAGATTTATCGATCTTTTAATTGAAACAAATCAGGAAGCTAAAAATGCTTATAATACTATGCAAACAAGTACAGATTATGATGATAAGATTATGAAAAACTTTTTTGCATATGCTTTAAAACAATATTCAGATTATTTAAATTTAGGATGAGATGTTGAATATGAACATGAGTTTGTTGAATTTAGTAAGGAATATTTAGAATTAGTTGCTAAAAAGTTAGGAGATAAATAATGGGAAAAATAGTTAAATTATGATCTGACATTATTGAAGTTAAATTTAATAAAAAAGAGTTGCCATTAGTTAATCAATTACTAACAACGAATGACGGCAAAACTTATTTATTGGTAAAAAGAATTATTGATGAGGAAACAATTAGAGCTATTATTATCTATTCTTCAAAAGAAATTAACATCAATGATGAAATTATTAATACCAAACAAAGTTTTATGGTTCCAGTTGGTTCGGGTTCCAAAAATAATATCTATTCATTTGAGGGAAAACCGTTACTTGAAAAACGTGGAACAAAACCTATATATATTGAAATGAATTCAATTATTAACAACGATCGCTATCTAGAGAGTAATCTAGAAATAGTTGAAACAGGAATTAAGGCAATTGACTTCTTTATGCCAATTATTAAAGGATATAAATTGGGTATATTTGGTGGCGCCGGTGTTGGTAAAACTGTTTTAATGAAGGAAATTATTTTTAATGTTAATAAAAAATTAACAAAGACTTCAAATATTTTTATTGGTTCCGGAGAAAGATCACGTGAAGCTATTGAATTATTTGATGAGTTAGAATCATCAAATTTAATGAAGAATTCAGTAATGTATATTTCAAAAATGAATGAATCACCAGGAGCTAGAATGTCGATTGTACCAATTGGTATTACAGCTGCCGAATATTTAAGAGATTATGAAAAAGATGATGTCTTATTATTTATTGATAATATTTATCGTTTTATTCAGGCTGAAAATGAGGTTTCTGCTTCATTGGGTAAAAAACCTTCTGTGGGTGGTTATCAATCTACATTAGAATCAGATGTTGCTAATGTTGAAAATAGATTATTTAGAAACAAAAATGGATCAATAACATCATTCCAAACTATTTTCTTGCCAATGGATGATTTAAGTGATCCATCAGCCGTTGCAGTATTTAACCACCTTGATGGTAATCTTGTTTTATCGCGTAATCAAACCTCAAAAAATATTTTCCCTGCTTTTGACCCTCTAGCTTCTTCATCACACTCTGTTGATGAAAAAATTATTGGTAAAGCACACTTTGACGCTATCATAGAAACAAAAAGAATTTTAAAAGCATATAAAGACCTTGAAGATGTTATTTTGATTCTAGGATTTGATGAATTAGATGAACAAAGTAAGAATACAGTTAAAAAGGCTCTTCAATTGGAAAATTTCTTTACTCAAAACTTCTTTATGACTGAACACTTTACAAAATCTCCCGGTGTTTATGTTTCGTTGGAAGATACGATAAAATCTGTTCAAAGAATTTTAGATGGTAAATATTTAAAACAAAGTCCCGAAATTTTTGCTTATGTTGGTTCAAATTTAGATATTCCGACTGATGAGGAATTAGGATTATAAAATTACTTGCTTTTGTTGAACATAGATAAAAAATCCAGTCACATTTGTGCTTGGATTTTTTTAATTAGTTGCTAATAGGAAATAGCTAAAAGAAAAAAAGAAGAAGAAATAAGGGGCTTGAGTTCTTTGTTTATTGATTATGTAAAAAAAGAAATTGTAATAGAGATACGCCAAACATTGTGTTTCATATATTGAAACATCAAAAAATTAAATTATATTTATTTATCAGTTGTAATTCATCACAAAACAAATAAAATTCTCAATTAAAATTTATTTTCAGTAAATGATCTAGATTTTGTTATTAAACATATGTTAAAAAATGGTTTTTATAACTAAAAACTATTGTAGAAAATTATAATAAATTGATATAACAAAAAAGAATACAGTTGTCATTAAATCAAGAAACTCTACATACGCTTTTTTGGAGAAATTGACAATAAAATGTGTTTTTAAAAAAATGACTATGTTTATTGTAGGGCATTTTTTGTTTTTATGTATGATTAGCTATTAACCCCTTTACTTCTTAATAAATTGATGTAAAATATTATTACTATATTTTTTGCAAAAATATATTATGGAGGAATATGAATAGTAATTTTGATAAAAAAGAATATTTTGAATTAATGGATAAGTGATTTAGAGCAGCTAATTATTTAAGTGTTGCTCAAATCTATTTAAGAAACAATCCATTATTAAAAAAAGAATTAACAAAAGATGATATTAAATTATATCCTATTGGTCACTGAGGAACAATTCCTGGACAAAATTTTATTTATACCCATTTAAACCGTGTTATTAATAAATATGATTTAAATATGTTTTATATAGAGGGTCCTGGACATGGTGGCCAAGTCATGATATCTAACTCATATTTGGATGGTTCTTATTCAGAAATTTATCCCCAAATTTCACAGGATGAAAAAGGGATACAACGAATGTGCAAGCGTTTTTCATTTCCTGGTGGAACAGCAAGTCACGCTGCTCCTGAAACACCTGGATCAATTCATGAAGGTGGAGAGTTAGGCTATTCATTATCGCATGCAACAGGAGCAATATTGGATAATCCTGGTGTGATTGCAGCTGCGGTTATAGGCGATGGTGAGGCTGAAACTGGGCCCCTTTGTGCTGGATGATTTTCAAATTCGTTTATTAATCCAGTGAATGATGGTGTTGTTCTTCCTATCGTTCATCTAAATGGTGGGAAAATTTCTAATCCAACTCTTTTAGCAAGAAAACCAAAAAAGGAAATTGAACAATATTTTTTAGGTTTAGGTTGAAAGCCATATTTCTTTGAATGAAGTGGTAATAAAACTAGTGTTGAAATTCATCAAGAAATGGCTAAAATCATGGATCAAGCTATTGAAGATATTCTAAATATTAAGGCTAAGGCAGAATTAGTCGGGCCAAATAATGTAACAAGACCATTATGGCCTATGCTAGTTGTTAGAACCCCGAAAGGTTGGACATGTCCAAAAGATTGAGATGGACAAGCAATTGAAGGCAGTTTTAGAGCACATCAAGTGCCCTTGCCTGTTAGTGCTTTTAATGTTACTCACATTAAAGAGTTAGAAAAGTGACTAAAATCATATAAACCTGAAGAACTTTTTGATGAAAACGGAACTATTCTAGCAGAAATTAAAAACCTTGCTCCAAAAGGTAAGCAAAGAATGGCAACAAATCCAATAACAAACGGAGGAATAAATTCACGCTATCTAGATTTATCTCCATGAGAAAAATTTGCTACTAATGTTGAATATCCTGGTAAAAATAAAGGACAGGATATGGTTGAGCTAGGAAAATATATGGCTGATGTTGTAACAAAAAATCCTAATAATTTTAGGGTCTTTGGTCCTGATGAAACAAAATCAAATAGATTATTTGAACTTTTTAGAGTTACTAAGCGTCAATGGTTAGAGGAATATTCGGACAAATATGATGAATTTGTTGGTCCTGTTGGTAGAATTATTGATTCACAATTAAGTGAGCACCAGGCTGAAGGCTTTTTGGAAGGTTATGTTTTGACTGGGCGCCATGGTTTTTTTGCTTCATATGAATCATTTTTACGAGTTATCGATTCAATGTTAACTCAGCATATGAAGTGATTAAAGAAGTCTTTAGAATTGAAATGAAGAAATGATTATCCATCTCTAAATATTATTGCAACTTCAACAGCATTTCAACAAGATCATAATGGTTATACGCACCAAGATCCTGGCCTTTTAGGCCATCTTGCCGACAAACGTCCTGAATTAATAAGAGAATATTTGCCTGCAGATTCTAATACACTTTTGGCTGTTATGGAAAAATCATTAACCGAAAGAAATGTTATTAATCTAATTGTTGCTTCTAAGCAACCGCGGGAACAATTTTTTAATATCGATGAAGCAAAAGAACTTGTTGAAAAAGGCTATAAGGTTATTGATTGAGCTTCAAATGTTAAGGAAACAGAAACGCCTGATATTGTCTTTGCATCCTCTGGTGTTGAACCGAACCTAGAAACACTAGCAGCAATTTCTATTGTTCATAGTCATTTTCCTAAGCTTAAAATCAAGTATATTAATGTTGTTGATTTATTAAAATTAAGAAATCCTAAGATCGATCCACGTGGAATTAGTGACGAGGAATTTGATAAGGCATTTACAAGAGATAAACTAGTTGTGTTTTCTTTCCATGGATTTGAAGGTTTAATAAGAGATATTTTCTTTGATCGAACAAATCACAATTTAATTATTCATGGTTATCGTGAAAATGGTGATATAACAACTAGTTTTGATATCAGACAATTAAGCGAAATGGATAGATACCACATTGCTAAAGATGCAATAGAGAAATTATATGGTTCTAAGGAACAAAATTTTATCGATTTAATGAATAAAAAAATACAAGAACATAATGAATATATTCATGAATTTGGCTACGATATGCCAGAAGTTGTTGAGTGAAAATGAAAAAATATTAATGAGTAAAAAATAACGCTTTTATGTTATAATTTTTGCTAGTTAATTAACTTCAATAAATAATATATAAGGAGCATATTCTATGAAAAAGGAAATTCATCCAAAATATTCTGAAATTCATGCAACATGTTCATCGTGTAGCACAGATTTTATTTTTGGTTCAACCGCTGAAAAAGTATCTTTAGATGTTTGCTCTAATTGTCATGCATTCTACACCGGAAATCGTACAGACGTTAAGGCACGTGGTCGTGTAGAAAGATTTAACAAGATATTAGAAAAATCAAAAAAATAAGTACTTATTTCAAAAAAGAAGATTAATAATAAAAAACTAGGAAAGTTTCCTAGTTTTTTATTTATAAGCAGTAATGAAAGCCAACATTGAAGCCAATGTTATTATCAGTATCTTCCCATTTTGCATTGAAATCTTTGGTTTTAATTTCGCCCTTTGAAGAATTTACTGATCTTATTAGACCTACGGTAGAGCTTATTGCTGAGGTGATTATTGGAATTGCTCCTAATATAGAAGTAATTAAGGCTGATATAGCAAATCCGCCAGCAATTTCATCACATTCTTTTTCACTTAATTTTTTCATTTTTCCTCCCTATAAATTTTTAATTTATAAACTTGGAAATATAACAAATATATGAAAAAAGAGCGAAAAAAATAAGGTTTAGTTAAACCTTATTTTCGTCTTTTGTTAGTTTGTTCTTTTTATAATGTTTTATTCAATGTATGGTTACAATTGATAAAACCACACTTATTGCTCCTAAAACTAATCAAATATCAGCAAAATTTAAAACTCCTTGGTTTGCTCACGGAAAATTCATAATATCTCTTACGCCACCGAATATAAATCTATCAATCATATTACCCATAGATCCAGCACTTACTAAACCAAGAAAAATAGTTATGCATATTGAATGTTTTTCTCTAACAAAAGTTACGCCTCATAGTGAACCTAAAATAATGGCAAAACTAAATGTGTGCAAGACTGGCAAATTACTTTCAAAAAAACCTAACGTAGTGCCAGCGTGAAAAACTGATTTAAAGATTATAAATTTGTTGCCGATTTCATAGTCTAGATCTGGAGATAAAACGCTTTTATCTTTTCATCTAAAAATATATTCCTTTGTAAGTTGGTCTATTAATAAGAAAATAAATAATGCTCCCAAAAAAATTGCTATGTTAACAAGAATGAATTTTCAATTTGTTTTTCAATATTCTTTTGAAAAGTATTTTTCCTTTTTATTTTCTTGCATTAATAACCTCCTCGCATCTAAAACAAATTTCATTTTTAAAACTAAATTGATCTTTTTCAAAGTGATTTCAACATCTTAGACATTTATATGATTCGCGTTTTTCAACCTTCATTTCGTTTCCGATGGTTAATTTAGCAATCATTAGTAATTTAGCTAGTGGTAATGATTTTATGAATTCTGATTTAGTTGTAATAGTTACAAATGCCTCGTTTTGTCTCTTAATTTCTTGCAATTTAATCTTTTCTTCAATTAATCTATAAACTTCGTCTTTTAGATCAAAAAATTCTTGTCATTTATCGCTTAGCTTTGTTGAAAAAGTTTTATTTAGATTTCATTTTAATAAGTGTACAGATTCTTGCTTATTGGGTTCGTTATAATATTGATATACTTCCTCCATAGTTGTTGGAAGTATAGGAGCAAGTATTTGCAATAAAGTTTTAATGGTTTTGGCAAAAACGGTTTGAACTTGTCTTCTTTCATAGTTATCTTGTTTATTTAGATATAAAATATCTTTTGTAATTGTGATGTAGTAAGAACTTAAATCAATGATAAAATTATTTACTTCTTTAATAACATTTACAAATTTATAATTTTCATAAAAAGATAGAATTTTTGCTTCCAAGTTATTTATTTTTTCAAACATTAATGCATGAATAGATTCAAGACTAACATAATTAAAATCAAAGTCAAATAGTGCTCCTAGCATAAATTTGATTGTATTTCTTAATTTACGATAAATTTCGACATTTTGTTCCAAAATCTTATTATCAATTGTAATATCGGCCGTGTATTCAGAGTTTGCAGCTCATAATCTTAAAATATCTGAACCATATTTTTTTACTATTTCTAGCGGGTCAACTGTATTTCCTAATGATTTAGACATCTTGCGCCCCTTGCCATCGAGGGTAAAACCATGCGATAGAAATGACTTAAAGGGACTTTTATTTCTTCAAGCAACCGAATTTATCATTGAGCTATTAAATCAACCGCGATATTGGTCTGAGCCTTCAAGATATAAGTCAAATGGTGCCTCAATAGCAGCTGGTTTAACGCCTAGTGAGGTTGATCCTGAATCAAATCAAACATCCATAATATCATTTTCCTTAGTGTATCCAAGTTTTTGATATTTTTCAGGTAATAATTCGTCCGCTGTTTTTTCATATCATATGTTTGAGCCATGTTTTTCTATAAGATTTATGACATAGTCAAATATTTCTTCTTCCAATATTGGATTTTTGTTTTTGTCATAAAAAACAATAATAGGAACACCTCAACTTCGTTGTCTTGAAATACATCAAGTATCGCGATTTTCAAGCATTAATTCAAGGCGGTTTTTTGATCACTCGTTATATGTTTTAACATTATTTATTTCATTTAGAATTTTATCTTTAATCTTTTTAACAGATACAAATCACTGAGGAGTGGCGCGATACATAATTGGAAGATGGGTTCTTCAATCATGAGGATATGAGTGTTTTATCTTTTTGAATCCAAGCAATAAATTATTTTCCTCTAAGAAATTACCAATTAATGGATTAGCATCATCATAGAAAATGTTCTTAAATTGAAGTGCTTTTTCGTTTAATGTCCCATCATCATTGACGTGCATAATTTTTTCAAGGTTGTTTTTATTTCCAATAATAAAATCATCTTCGCCAAATAAAGGTGCCATATGGACTAATCCTGACCCATTTTCAAGTGTAACATGGTGCCCCTCAACGACTGGGCAAATTAGTTTATTAATTGGACTTTCGTATTTTATTCCTAATAAGTCTTTACCTTTGAAACTACTTCCAATAATTTCATATTTTTCTCATTTACATTGTTGAGCAACTGATTCAACTAGGCCTTCAGCTAAAATGTAAGTAGTATTATTAACTTTTATTTTGATGTATTCAAATTCTGAATTGATAGCTACACCTGAATTTGCAATTAATGTTCATGGAGTAGTTGTTCATATAATTAGTTTTTCATCCTTACAAACAATATTATTGCCTTCTGTAATCTTAAAGGCAACAAATATTGATGGTGAAATATGGTCTGCGTATTCAACTTCAGCCTCTGCTAGGGCAGATTGTGAAGAAGGCGATCAATATATTGGTTTTAGGTCCTTGTATATCAAACCATCAAATAGCATTTTTTTAAAAAGTCTTAATTGTTGTGCTTCAAATCGTTTATCTAAAGTAACATAAATTTCTTTAAAATCAGTTAGCAATGAAAGCTTTTTAAATTGTTCCATTTGTTTTGCAACCTGACTTAGGGCATACTCTTCACATGCTCTTCTTAGTTCCACAACTGAAAAATCTTTTGCAGTCATTTTTCGCTCTACTAACATTTTGTGTTCAATAGGAAGCCCGTGAGTATCTCAGCCGGGTGTAAATGGAGCATAAAAGCCTTGCATATTTTTGAATCGTACAATTATGTCCTTAAGGATTTTATTTAACGCATGACCAACATGAATATTCCCATTCCCATATGGAGGTCCATCATGCAAAACAAATGTTTTATTCCCTTTGTTGGAAGCTAAAATTTTTTGATATAGTTGTTCATCTTCTCATTTTTTTTGGAAGATAATTTCCTTATCAGCAAGATTTGCTTTCATTGAGAATTCTGTTTGTGGCATTAATAATGTGTCTTTATAATCTTTACTTTCTTCAGCCATATTTTTTCCTTTATTGTTTTGTTGTATTACAGTTAAAAATAATATATTAAATTTTACAATAATTTATATAAAAACAGTGCTAATGTTTTTTGCAAGAAATTAAACAACATTATATTTGTAAAAAAAGATATTAATGTAAAATTAATAACATGTATAACCATAAACTAATAGAAAAAAAATGACAAGATTTTTGAGAACAAAATAGATCATTTAAGACAACAAAAAAAAGCAATAAAAAGGCCTATATTCTTGATATGTTCCCATATCCTTCGGGGTCTGGTTTACATGTTGGACATCTTGAAGGCTATACTGCAACAGATATAATTTCACGTTACAAAAGATTAAACGGATTTGATGTATTGCATCCAATTGGCTGAGATGCTTTTGGGTTACCTGCTGAGCAATATGCAATTAAGACTGGAAACCACCCAGCCCCCTTCACAATAAAAAATATTAATAACTTTCGTAGACAATTAAAACTAATGGGATTTTCATATGATTATGATAAAGAAATTAACACTACTGATCCCAAGTTTTATATCTGAACTCAATGAATTTTTAAGGAATTATATAAGCATGGACTTGCTTCAATTGAGGAAATTGACGTTAATTGATGCGAAGGATTGGGCACAGTATTGGCCAACGAAGAAATTATTGAAATTAACGGGCAAAAAGTTTCGGAGCGCGGTAATTTTCCTGTCGTCAAGAAGCCGATGAAGCAATGAGTCCTAAAGATCACTAAATATGCTGATAAACTCCTAGAGGGATTGGCTAGCCTTGATTGACCCGAAAGTTTAAAATTATTACAAAAAAATTGAATCGGAAAATCACAAGGTCATATTGTTAGATGAAATCTTAAAAATTCAAAGAAAAATATTGCAACCTTCACAACCAGATTAGATACTATCTATGGTGTTTCATCGATTATTATTAGTCCTGAGCATCCATTGCTTTTAGAAATTTGTACAGATGAATATAAGAAATTAATTATCGATTATATAAATATAACAAAAACAAAAAACGACCTTGAAAGAACGCAACTTAATAAAGACAAGACAGGTTTGTTCACTGGGGCATATGTTAGTCATCCCCTAACAAATGAAAATATTCCGGTTTGAGTTTCTGACTATGTTTTAATGAGTTATGGCGAAGGGGCAATAATGTCTGTTCCTGCTCATGATGCCAGGGATTATGAGTTTGCAAGAAAATATAATCTAACTATTAAACAAGTATTAGAAGCGGAGAAGTTACCGTTTGTTGACGATTCTAAACATATTAATTCTGATATCGCAAACGGCCTTAAAAAAGTACAAGCAACAGAAGTTATTTATCATAAATTAAATGCGATGGGTGTCGTTGATAATAAAACTAATTTTAAATTGAGAGATTGAGTATTTTCACGTCAACGATATTGGGGCGAACCGTTTCCGGTTTTATTTGATGAAAATAATAAAATTTATTTAGTTGATAATTTAGTAAAACTTCCTGAGGTTAATAATATTAAAGCATCAGGCTCAACAGAAGGACCACTTGCCAACATTAAGGATTGATTATATGTTGAAGTTGATAATAAGATATATCGACATGATACTAATGTAATGCCCCAATGAGCAGGGTCTAGTTGATATTTCCTGGCCTATATTTTAAAAAATGATGACGGAACATATTTGCCGCTTGATAGTCAAGAAGCAAAGGAAAGATTTAATCAATGGTTGCCAGTGGATTTATACATTGGCGGCCAAGAGCATGCCGTATTACACTTATTATATGCTAGATTTTGACATAGATTTTTATATGATTTAGGCATTGTCAATACCAAGGAACCATTTCAAAAGTTAATAAACCAAGGTTTAATTTTAGGACCAGATGGACAAAAAATGTCAAAATCTCTTGGCAATGTCATCAATCCTGATGGTTTAGTTGAATCACATGGTGCTGATGCCCTAAGGTTATATGAGATGTTTATGGGCCCCTTAACTGAGTCAAAGTCATGAAATACAGATTCTCTCAACGGAATTAGAAAATGACTCGATAGAATTTATCTTATTGTTGATAAATTAAGAAAAAACATTGATATAACTGATGAAAATCAGGAACTTGATAGCAATATTAATCAACTTATTTTGGATATTAGTGAAAATATTGAAAAATATAAGTTTAATATAGCAATAAGCAAGTTTATGGTCTTTATTAATTTTCTTGCGAATATTGAAAAAATTAATTCATTAGAAATTATTAAAAACTTTGCTATTTTATTTTCACCTTTCGCTCCTCATATAGCAGAAGAATTTTTGGAAATGATTGGTGAAAAATCGATATTTTACCAAAAATGGCCAATTGCCAAAACTAATTTAATTATTGAAAAAAATCCGCAAATTGGTGTACAAATTAACGGAAAGTTGCGTGGTCAGTTAGAAATTCGACCAATTTGGAATAATGATGAAATTGTTACGCAGGCAATGCAGCTTGATTCAATTAAGAAATGATTAAAAGACAAGCAAGTGATTAAAGTTATTTATATTGAAAATAAAATATTGAATATTCTAATTAAATAAAGAAATTTAGATAATAACTAAAAATAAGAATACATTAGGCAAAATAAAATAATTAGACTCAAGTCAAAAATAATGATTTGAGTTTTTTATTATTTTATTTCGTGCATCAATTATTATAAATGCCTCTAGTGAAACAAAAAATAAGTATAATCAAGGCGATAACATATATTATTAAAGTATATATTTTTTAAAAATGAAATATCGGTTAAAAAATTCTTAAATATTAATATATAAACTATTTATTTTATGTTTAATTTAAGCTTAATTTGTGACTTTCATTTTTTATTAATATGTATTAATGAATTATTTATGTTTTTATTTGAATTAGTTTATGACAGTATAAAACTTTAGTTTTTTTAAGCCTAAAATTAGAAATATTATACAAAAATTAAGTGATGAAAAAAAGTGTATAGTAAGTTAAATTAGCCATAAATTTTTAATTTAAAATATGATTTTTCTTTAAAAAAAGCGCTATTTTTTTTTTTTTTTGGTTGGTCATATAATTATAAAAAATACTAAATTGAAAGGAAAAAAAATGAAAAAAAGCAAATTACTTTTTTTAGGATTTTTGCCTGTTTTGGCAACACCGGTTATAGCTCTATCATGTGCAAATCCTGCTAAGCCAG
>NZ_JBSQAY010000006.1:0-40819 GCF_053851595.1 Mycoplasma sp. 527
ATCTATTAATTGGTCTTCAATTTTAATAATTTCTGTTCAATGTTTTATATTCTTTATTTTAAAGCATATGGGATAATTTAATTGAGCAGTTTTAAAAGACCTTTCAACAAAAGACTTAAATTGCAAAACACTAGAGGTTTGAACTTTAAAGCCTAAGGATTGCAAATACTCAGTAATAGGTGTGTATGAAGACTCTTTTTCAAAAAGTTGTTCTCTTATCGGTCTTTATAATCCGTGGAATTCCTTGTGTTCTAAAAAGTTTTCAATCAGATTCATATAACCAATATTGGTTTCCTCTTTAGACATATGGACTGCTAAAAGCCTACCAGTGGCAGGATCAATAGCGTGGTAAGTATGAAAAGTTTCACCCAATCCCATTGTGTCTGGCGTAGCATCGATCTCAACGATCATACCTGGAGAAAGATTTTTCCAGGTATTTTTTATTACTGCATTTTTTTCTATTGTTTTAAGATTCTCTAATTTACTATTTATTGCATAATAAAATATTGTTTCTAAAACTTGCGTTATTTAAAATATTTTTTGCGTTTCTTTTAGCTTCTTTTCTAGTCGCTTTGTGCGAGTGCTCTGTTGCATAGCCCCTTTTTAAAGTGCGTCTGTAAAGAGTTTTTAAAGAGATTATTGAACCTTTTGTTCTATAATAAATTGCCATAGTAACATTTCTAGTTCTATCTATGGGTTGATCAAAAACAAAAGAACTAAAATCTCTGATTTTTTCAATTTCAGAATCTACAAGATCATCACTAAACTTTTGTTTATATTTATTTCCCTTATTTTTGTGCGAGACATTAAATGTCCCACTAAAATTTATAGATTTTTTAATTTTAGAGACCGTAAAACGGCTAACTTCGTGTTTTATGGCGATTTGGTTTATTTTTAATTTTTTAATTAGTTATATCGGTATAAATATCTTTTCTTTTTTTCTTAAAATCTGCTAAATTCTGGATTTCTATTTTTTTATATTTCCCGTTACCTCTTATAATTATTTTAAACTATAGGATGTTGAAAATAATTGAGAATTGCAATGTAGCAAAATAATTGAGAATTTACAAAAATTAATTTTTTTTATTTTTTAAAAAATATATTATAATATTTAAGCATTAATCAATTAATGCCCAGGTGGCGGAATGGTAGACGCTACGGACTTAAAATCCGTTGGCTGTAATGGCCGTGCTGGTTCAAGTCCAGTTCTGGGCACCAGAAGCGCCCTTAGCTCAGAAGGTAGAGCAAATGGCTTTTAACCATTGGGTCAGAGGTTCGAATCCTCTAGGGCGTACCATTTCAGGTGACTGACATAAACAAATAAAAGACAGATTATCTGTCTTTTATTTTAATTTCTTTGTTTAATACTAAATCTTATGAAATATGAAGTGAAACTGATTAGCGCAATGATAATAAAACCTATTCACAAATAAGGCGAAACATCAGCTATATCTTTTGCTCTTGTTAGATTTGTTTTTTGGCCTAATAATGAAGAAGACAAAGAACCATAAATTATAAAATTTCTAGCTATTTTTTCTAGTTCTAGGCTAGCAAAGCTAATGAAATCTAGTCTAATTTTTGGGCGAATAAAATTTCTATATATCAAAAAATTAGAGAAGCCTAGTTTTTTTAATTCTTTTATTTTTTCTATACTAATGTTATTAATTGTCTGATATAAGTTTCTTGATATTGAAGATGCACTATGGATACCAAAAGCAAAAACAAATGATGCTGACAATTCTTCAAAAAGATTTGAAAGCATTAGAAATATAATAACAGCAGGTATTGCTCTTATTAATATATTTAAATACTTATAGAAGATACTCAAATGTTTTCCTACTATTGATTTAGACATTAATAGCATTCTAAAATATGAAATAAAATATGTTAAAATGAAGGTTAAGAATACAAGAGACGCAAATTGAATAATAATCCAAAAAATTCCATCTTCGCTAAAGCTAAAAATTATATCTTTTCAACTCCCCTTAAACATATTATTTAAAAAGCTAGTAGCTTCGGTCTCATAAAATTTTTCATGAGCTAAATCTTTTATAGCTATGCAAATTAGCACAAAGGTAAGTAAAATAAATAGTGAAATAAAAGTTTTTTTGATTATATTATTAGTTTGATATTTCTTAAAATTGATATTATCTTGTTTTCGAGATTCAAATAGGAATTTGTTTATATTTTCACTAATAATTTCCACTAAAAACAAGAAGGAAACTAGTATTAACAAAGGTATTATTAGTTCTGTATAATTTATTGGCTGAATTTGAGGATTTATTAAAATTCCTATCCCTAAAAAACCAATATTAGCTAGTATTGCTGACCAACGTAAATTTGTTTCAAATGCATAGATGAAGTAACTTATGAATTTTTTTCTAAGTTGAGGTCATATTTCTGTTCAAAAAGCCTTTTGTCTTGAGTGTTGTGATTTTACCAAATGATAAAAAATACTAAAATTAGCATTCTCAATTATTTGTGAAAAATACTCATGCAATCAAAGTCATGTAAATCAACAAAAAATTAATGCTATCGCTAGTTTTTTATCAAAAGAAATTTTAAATAAATATACAAAAAACAATTCTGGAAAAATTCTTAAAGCAATTACTATAACTTTAGATGGAATAGCTATATATTTGCTATTGGTTTTAATATTAGAAAAATACGAAGTGAGAAATGCAAGCATGAATCCAATAATTGTACTTAGGAAAATTATTTTTATACTATTTCATAAAAACAAAAAAGAAATATAAAAGAGATTTTGTTTATATATATTACTAAAACTACTTGGAGAAAAAAAATCTCTTAAATTTTTAATAAAGAGGTTAATACCTGATGGTGCAAAACTAAAATTAACAATATAGATTGAAGCTATAATTAATAAAATAATAAAAACAAAAAATGCTATTTTTCAAACTAGCCGATATGGTCCGTTTTTTAAAATAGTATTGCCTAATTTTAACTGTTCTTTAAAAATGTTTCTTTTTAATCACATATTAACTAAATATTTTATTATAAGGCTGTATTAATTCCTTATCAACATCATTAATTATTTTGTAGCCATTAAATCCTACGGTAGGACCATAATCATCTTCGTTATTTCTTCATAAGTCTATTATTATATTTTTTAAATAGTTTATTTGTTCCGTATTGAAATCATCTTTATTAACCACTACAACATTATACTTTAGTGGATCAGTGGCCGTTAAAAATTCAATTTTAACATTCTCATCATCAGGGGTGTAGAACTTGCCCCTTTTATTATTGCGATAGGCAAACGAGGCCATTTCATCGAAAACAATATGATATTTTTTAAGTGAACCATTCGCTATATTTTTTGCTTCTCCTTGCGTATATTTTTCGATATTTTTTATTTTATCTTCAGCAAAAGAATTAAATTTATTGTTTTCTAGATTAAAATGCTTTTTGAATAATGCTTCTTGTAGAATATATTTTGAACCGCTACTTTCCTTACCGGTCACAATACCAAAATTTCTAAAAGTATTTCAATCTTTATTGTCTCATGCTTTTTTAATTTGTTCTCTTTCTTCATTTGTGCCTTGAATCATTATAATGCCACGATAGTATTCAACTAATTCATTATTTTTTGCATAGAAATATTCGTATATATTTCCGTTTCAACTATATTCTTCATCGGTTCATGCGGTATATGCTTTTTTATTAAACAATTTCTGTAATTTAGCAGCAATAATTCTTAATTTGTCAGTGTTTGATCCATCTGAGTAGCTATCATTAAAATTTTTATCAAATTTAAATGCCCTAGTCATAGTTTGCAAGATAGGAATAATATTTTGGTCATTGTTTCTGATGAATAAAGGAGTCGTAATGATAGCAATGTTGCTTGTTTTTTTTCTAACAATACCAGCTATATCATTATTTGCTGAAACGTATCTTACTTTAATTGTTGCATCCTTATTTATTTTCTTTTTAAATTCAGATAAAATTTTGCTAAAAAATAGATGTTTTTTATTACCAAAAAAAGGCTCATTTATAACAAATTTTAATGTTAAATTAGCATCCTGCTTTGCGCTGCACGCAATAGAAATAAAGGCAAATGTGGACATTAGAGTGCTTAGGCTTAGTATAAACGCTATTTTTTTATTTTTCATAAAACAAAAATCCCTTCAATTTAATTAAAAAGGGATGATGACCAAAAAATAAGAACTCACTACGCCAGTATTATCTGGATCAGCTAACGAGGGTATTTCTCAGCCTTAATGGGCACCCCTGTTCATAAATTTATGATTCAATTATAGTACTTTTTAGTTTGCAAAAAGGAAAAAATCTCTTTTTACTTATGTTGTAATTAATATTGGATTTAAGAGTAAGTTTTATAGATATGCTATTTTGCTTTGAAAATATAAAATATACTTTGGATATCATAATTATTTTTTGTTATTTAGCATATAATTTATATGCTACTAAGTACATTTAAAAGGGAAAAAGATGAGTTATTCAGTCGGTCAAATAATAAAGGCAAAAGTTTACAAAATTTCAAGCAAATTTATAACTCTTATAACCAAAACCAACCATGTTGGTTATTTAGGCATTTCTGAAGTTAGTGATTATTATATAAGTAATTTGAATTCATTTTTTAAGATTAATGACATTAAAGAACTAATAATTATTGATATAGCAGCAAATGGTGAACTTATTTTTTCATTTAAGCAAATTCATCCAAAGGAATTAAGAAATCCTTTTAGTTTTAAACTTGATAAAAATGGCGCTAAGTTTGATAAATTGCTTGATTTTACAAATAAAGGAATACATTATGGCGATTAAAAGTAAGATAGATTTTTTATCTGACCAGGTTATTGACTCTAAATTATTTAGTGGTAAATATAAGGATATTATTAACGATATTAATGATAAAATAAAATCCAAAGAAATTGAAGGATATAAAAATTTTGGTTTTTTTGAAATTGATAGAAATATCCAAAGGAGTGATTATTCAAAGATAAAAAAAATTGTCAAATTTTTTAATGATGAAAAAATTCAAACCTTTGTTGTCATTGCTCCACAACATATATGTATTCAATCAAAGAGTATAATAGGCCTAGCGAATTCCCGCTTAAGAAACAATTGTGGAATTGAGATTATGTATGTTGATGAAAGTTATGAAGGAATAGATATCTTAAACCTAATTCAATATTTAGAAAATAGGTCATTTGCAATTAATGTTATATCAAAAAATGGAGAGGATATTGAGAGCTTAATTGTTTTTAGAGAATTGGTTACATTACTTAATATACAGGTTGGCAGAAATAATGCAACCAATTATATTTTTATAACAACCAATAACAACTATGGAAAATTATTCAATCTTGTTCAAACAAAAAATTATAATCATTTAGTTTTATTAGATAATACCCCTGAAAGATATTTAAACTATTCAGCAGCAGTTTTATTACCTCTTGCTTGTGCTAATATTGACATTGATGATTATATTGAAGGTGCAAAAGAAGCAAATGAATATTTTAGTAACACAAATTTAGAAAATAATAGTGCATATCGTTACGCTCTAGTTAGATATATATTTAATAAACAAGATCGCAATCATGAAGAGAAAGACATTTTTGCAATTGAGAATATTGTTTCGGGATCTAAAATTTATAAATGTTTAAATGATTTATTTGCTATGTATCTGGTTTCGTCTTCATATCGAAGTTATAAAGGAATACAGGTTAACACATTTATTCATCCTTCTGATACTAAAACGTTTGCTAATTTGTTTTATAATAAGCAAAGAAGAATGTTTAATACTCATATTTTGGTTCAAAATCCCATGTTTGACTTCAATATAGCTATTGTTAATGACAATGATGGCGATGAACTTAATTTTTTAATGAAGAAAACATTTAACAATGTAAATAAGGCATTATTGCAAGCAACTAAGGATTATTATCTAGGTATTCAAATACCTTTTATAGATATAGTTATTAGCGATTTAGAGGATAAAACATTGGGTTGAATTGTTTCCTTTATTCATCGTGCATCAATAATGAGTGCACATCTTATGAAGATAGATCCATTTGAAGAAACCGGATTAAAAACGTTTAATATCGTTATGGCTAAAAAAATTAACGAATTAATGGGGGGACAAAAAAATGACTAAAATAGGAATTATTGGCGTTGGGGCCGTTGGTTCGGCCTATTTATATGCTTCATTGAATAAATCGATTGAGGCTGATTATGTATTAGTTGATGCCTTTGTTGAATATGCAAAAGCACAAGCTAAAGATCTGAATGATGCTGCATGTTCGATGTTACAAAGCGGTTCAACATTTGTGGCTGGAACTTATCAAGATTTAGCAGATGCTGAGATCATTGTTATTACTGCATCGGTAAAACCGAAGGATGGAGTTTTAAAAGATCGACTTGAATTATTAACAGATAATGCTAAATTAATTGCTGAAATAGGAACAAAAATAAAGCAATCAGGTTTCAATGGTATTACTATTATCGCTTCAAACCCGGTTGACATTATGGCTTCAATATATCAACAAATCACAAAATTTGCTCCTGAAAGAGTTATATCATCTGGAACAATTCTTGAAACCGCTAGAATGAAAAAATTCCTGTCTGAAAAAATTAATGTTAAGGCAGGATCGATTACTGGATTTGTTATTGGAGAACACGGAGCAAGATGTTTAATTCCGTTTTCAAAAATAAGAATAGGACTTGGTTCATTAAAGGATTGATTAGCAAATAATACAATTTCGGAAGAATGATTACAAAAATTAAATCAAAAAGTTAAGGATGAAGCATTTGAAATTATTACTGGAAAAGGAATTACAAATTTTGGAATTGGTGAAAATCTAGCCGAAATTACGCAATCAATTTTAACTGATCGTCAAGCAATTTATTCATTAGGAGTTAAACTCCCACAAGAGTATGAAAATAGTGGTGTTTATTTTGGATTACCTGTAATTTTAGGAAGAAATGGTTATCGTCATTTACCAAAAATTAGATTAACAGATGATGAACAATCCATATTTGATTCATTTTCAAAGGAAATGAAGGAAACTGTTGTTGAAATTCTTAAAAATTTAGGTATAGAACCAGATTTTAAGTAATGATTAAAGCTATTGTTTAAACATGGAAATCTCTCTTTAATTGGGAGTTTTTTTATTTATTTCTTTTAAGTTTAATTTATTGAGAATTTATAATGTCATGCCTATTTGTTAATATTAATATGATGTAAATTTATTTTTTGCATAATTGCGTTATATTAATATGTTAAAAATTACAATATAATATTAAAATATGAAGAAAATTCAATTTGAGCATTATTATGCCGCATATCCAAGATCAAGGATGAATATATTAAATGATATAAATTTGTTAATTAATCAAGGTGAAATGATTGCTATTATAGGAAGATCTGGTTCAGGAAAAACTACATTGTTTAATGCCATTCTAAAACAACTAAAAACTAGTCAAGGCAAACTTTTTATTAATGAATATGATATAGAGAACATTTCGAAACGACAATGAAAAAAAATAGTAAAGAGAGTTGGTTATCTTTCGCAAGAAACAAATCTTATTGAGTCGCTAAATGTGTATGAAAATATTTTGCATTTTTATTCAAAATATAAAAATGTGTTATTTTCCTTGTTAAAAATAATAACTAAATCACAAAAACAAGAAATTTATAATGTTCTCGACTCCTTAGGAATTTTAGATAAGATCTTTACAAAAATTTCTGATTTATCAGGCGGTCAAAAACAACGTGTTGAAATAGCAAAAATTTTGCTAAGAGACGTTGATATTATTTTAGCTGACGAACCAACTAGTTCACTAGATATTAAGACATCAAAGGATATAATGTCAATTTTAAAAAATATCAACATGAAATATAACACAACAGTTTTAGTTAATATTCATGATTTAAATGTCCTTAGAAATAATTTTTCTAAATATATTTTTATTAATAATGGTCAAATAATTAAGAATGGAGACCTTTATAATCTTTCTGAAAAAGAATTAGAACAGTTATATGAAAGTTAGATATTAAGAGGTATGTTTATTACTTTTTTATTTTTTAAATTGTTGTTTAATGTAAAATTAAGTAAATATAAAATGGAAAGGTGACTTAATGGAAGTACAAAGTAGTGATCGAAGTAGTGCAAATATTGTGTTTTCACTAAGCACATTTTGTTAATTATGTAGAATTACTGCTTCCTTAAACATATTTTAAATATAAAGGAGGTGAATAATGAAGAAAGCAAAGGTTAATAATATTGAGAGTCAAAATATTAAATTATCTAAGCAAGATTTAGCAAAAAATAATCCGATAAATAAGCGACTAGTTGAAGCATCTATTAGTGATGTAGAACTTTTATTTGAAAAATATAAATCTTCTAAAAATGGTATCAAGATTGAAAAACAAGTTGAGCAAAACCGCGATGAATATGGTGTAAATAAAATTTCCAAAAAAGGGGCTGACACTGCTGGAAAAAGATTAATCCGCTCTTTCTTTAATTTGTTTAATATTATTCTTTTTATACTCACAATTATTACTGCTGTAGTCGATATTATATTGCCAATAAGCAGTGGTAAGTATAATGAAGTTAATTATATAACTGTCATTATTATTCTGGTAATAGTTTTTGCCAGCAGTATTATTCACTTTATTCAAGAACAAAAATCTGCTTCTAGTGCCAATAAACTTATTGAAATTATTGAGACAACTTGTTTGGTTGAGCGTGATGGGGTTTTAAAGGAAATACCGATGGACGAAATAGTTGTTGGTGATATTGTCCATTTAGCAGCTGGTGATATTATTCCTGGTGATGTTAGAATTATTGCGGCAAAAGACTTATTTGTTTCGCAATCCTCGTTATCTGGTGAAAGCGATGCAATTGAAAAATATAGTATTATTGATGCACAAACTAATTATGATAATCTGACAGATAGACCCAATCTTGCTTTTATGGGTTCAAACATTATTTCTGGTTCAGCAAAGGCATTGGTGCTAGTAGTCGGAAATGATACTGTCATTGGTAAGGTGGCTTCAAAATTAAATGAAAAACAAGTCCCTACTAACTTTGAAAAGGGTATTAAAAAAATTTCTGTAATGTTAACCTGCATCATTGCTTTTGTTATTCCTATCATTTTTTTAATTGTTGGATTAACCCATCAAAAGATTGAAGGAAACAATGCATGATTTAATGCCTTATTATTTGGTATATCTATTGCTATCGGATTAATCCCTGAAATGTTGCCAATGATTGTAACTGCTTGTTTATCAAAGGGTTCAATCGCAATGGGTAAGGCAAAAACTATTGTTAAAAATATTAACTCTATCCAAAATTTTGGTGCTATGGATATCTTATGTACTGATAAGACTGGAACAATAACTCAAGATGAAATTATTCTTGAAAGACACCTTGATGTTAATGGGAAAGAGGATTATCATGTTTTAAAGTATGCTTTTTTAAATTCTTATTATCAAACGGGATTAAAAAACCTACTAGATAAATCGATTATTAATCGTACCCTTGATTTAGCTGATGAACAAAAATCATTAGATAATCTTGAACTGCATTATTTGAAAATTGATGAGGTTCCTTTCGATTTCAATAGAAAGCGTATGTCAGTGCTTGTAAAGTCTCTTAAAAATAATAAGGTTACATTGATTACTAAAGGAGCTGTTGAAGAAATTATTAATGTATGTAGCACAATTTATTTAGATGG
This sequence comes from Mycoplasma sp. 527, assembly GCF_053851595.1. NCBI lineage: Bacteria > Bacillati > Mycoplasmatota > Mollicutes > Mycoplasmatales > Mycoplasmataceae > Mycoplasma > Mycoplasma sp. 527. The sequence goes on from NZ_JBSQAY010000006.1 coordinate 9,724, forward strand.
AAAAGTAATTCCTCTTGATAAAAAGGTAATCCGTAAAGTTTTGAATAAGGTTGAAGAATTTAGCGAAGAAGGAATGAGAGTTGTTGCTGTCGCTTCCAAAAAGTCTAATATTGATGCTGTCGGAAAACTGAGTGTAAACGATGAAAAAGATATGACTTTAATAGGCTATCTAACATTTTTAGACCCACCGAAAGATTCTGCTGAAGATGCTATTAAGAAGTTACATAATTTGGGCGTAGAAGTAAAAATACTAACTGGTGATAATCCACTGGTTACAAAGGCGGTTTGTTCAAAAGTCGGCATTCCTTATGAAAAAATATTGCTAGGAAAAGATATTACTAAACTTAGTGATGTCGAGCTAGCAATCGAAGTCGAAAAGACACAAATTTTTGCTAAACTTAGCCCCGATCAAAAAGCTAGAATAATTACCATTTTGCGTAATAATGGTCACGTTGTTGGCTACATGGGTGATGGTATTAATGATGCACCAGCAATGAAGGTTGCTGACGTATCAATATCTGTAGATACAGCAGTTGATATCGCAAAAGAGTCAGCTAATATCATTCTTCTTGAAAAAGATTTAAATGTTTTGGCTACAGGGATAGTTGAGGGAAGAAAAACTCATGCCAATATTAATAAATATATAAAAATGACTGTGTCCTCAAACTTTGGAAACATTTTTAGCGTAGTTATAGCCTCAATTATGCTTCCATTTATTCCTTTAGCACCTGTGCAAATTATTTTTTTAAATTTAATTTATGATTTTTGTTGTGGAACAATTCCGTGAGATAATGTAGATAAAGAATTTATTCAATCTCCGCGGCAATGGGGACATAAGTCTATTTGGCGATTTATGCTATGATTTGGCCCTGCTAGTTCAATTGTTGATGTTATGTCGTTTTGTTTATTATTTTTTGTTATCATTCCACAAGCAATTAAACAAACAACATTTACCAAAATTAGTGATTATAGTAATTTATCTCTTGAACAACAAAAAGAATTTAGATTGATGTTTTGAGCCGGATGATTAGTCATCTCAATGTGAACACAAACTTTTGTTATTCATCTATTAAGAACTGATAAAGTGCCACTAATTAAATCTAACGCTTCTACTCCGGTGATTGTTTCAACCTTGACCGGAGTTGCATTGGTAACTGCTCTTCCTTATATTCCAAAGCTAAATACTTCCTTGCAACTAGCACCGCTACCCTCGATATTTTATGCTTGGCTTGCACTGTTGCTTTCGACCTATACATTTCTTGTGATAATAACCAAAATTATTTATCGTAAGATCTATAAGCATTTCTTATAATTAATAAGTCAACTTGGCTTATTTTTTTAATTTTGTAATAATCTAAGAAAAAGTTAAATATTAACACATTAATATATTAAAATTAATATTAAAAATTAGGGAAGGAAAATTTAAGCTAAAAAAAAATGAAAAAATTAGATGAAAATGTAATTATTTTTGGGATGGATAATTCTGAAAAACTAGCTAATGAAATTGCTAAATATTTAGACACTGATGTTAAAAAGGTTAATAAAGTTGTTTTTGCTGACGGCGAGAATTTAGTTTATCCCGACGAAACTGTTCGAAATAAAACTGTTTTTGTTATCAACAATACAGGAAAACCAGTCAATGATAATTTGATGAGTCTTTTGATATTTATTGATGCGCTGAAGCGTGCTAGCGCAAAAAGAATTATTTGTGTTACTACTTATTATGGTTATGCAAGACAAGATAGAAAAACAAGCGGCAGACATCCAATTTCAGCCAAACTTGTTGCTGATTTATTAGAAACTGCTGGTGCTGATAAAATTATTGTTGTTGATTTGCACAATGCATCAATTCAAGGCTTTTTTAATATTCCTGTTGATGATCTAAGAGGTCAATTTATTTTTGCTAAGGAATTAAGAAAAAGAAAAGATAAATTTGTTATTGTCTCACCTGATCATGGCGGCGCAGTTAGAGCGCGTCAATTATCAGAATGCCTAAATTCCGATGAACCAATTGCAATTATTGATAAAAGAAGAACTGGCCCAAATGTATCTGAAATTATGGGCGTTTTAGGTAATGTTAATGGTAAGAATGTAATCATCTACGATGATATTATTGATACTGGTGGAACTATTATACATGCAGCAGAAACACTAAAGGCGCAAGGCGCTAACAAAGTTATTATCGCTGCAACACACGGGTTATTTTCAAGAGGTTTTGAAATGTTCGAAAGCAATCCTATCATTGATGAAGTTATAATAACTAATTCAGTAGATCACTCGCATTTATCACATTTTAAGAAGCTAAAAGAATTATCAATGGCCGAATTTCTTGGTTTAGTTATTGAGGCTAATACTAATAGCACATCAATAAGTGAAATTTATAAAGAATATAGTAATGGAAGAATTTAGAAGAATTATAACTCAATATCTTTGCATTGAAGATGAAGACATAATTGCTAAACTTTATTTATATTATCAGTTAATTGAAGAGGAAAATAAGAAGTATAATTTAACTGGTTTCTACGGTGAAAAATTAATTAAAGAGGGCATTATAGAATCAATTCTTATTTTTAAAAATATAAATAAAAATATTGCAAATCTATGTAATAAGGAAGTTCTTGACATTGGTTCAGGAGCAGGTTTTCCTATTATCCCTTATTTAATATATAGTCAAAATTTTAATCTTACAATTTATGAGCCGATGCAAAAAAGGGTAAATTTTTTATGGCTTGTAGTCAAAAAATGTAATTTAAAAAATGTAAGGATTCTTAAAATAAGATCAGAAGAATCATTAGAAAAGGAAAGATTTGATTTTATAAGCGCAAGAGCAGTTTCAGAATTAAAGAATCTTGTTGAAATATCTCATCATGTTGGAAAAATAGGCTCAATTTTTTGTTTTTTAAAATCAACTAATTTTCAAAAGGAAATTGATAATTCTAAAAATATTAAGAATATATTAAAAATTGAATTTAATACTTTATGTTTAAATAAATTTTTTACTATCGATAATGTCTTGGTTTATTATGAAAAAAAAATTCCTACCCCTAATTTTATCCCAAGAAAATGGTCGATAATTATTAAAGAAAATTCCAAAAAATAAATTTAAATTTTCTGCTCATTATGTACATGAGCAGAATTTTTTGTTGCATATTTAAAAAAATTTATTAAATAATAATTTAATAAACTATATAATTAACATTACAAAGTTTGGGAAGGGGTGAGAGATGAAGAGATTATTTAAAGAAGTTTTTAGGTCACTTGCTAAAAACAAAGTTACATTAATTTGTTTAACAATCTTAATTTTCTTAACAACATTTTTATTTACTTTGTTAAATGATGTTAAGACTTCATATTCACGAACAATAAATGCATATGATAAGGTTTCTAAATTGCATGATTTAACTGTTGATTTAGATATTAATCCTTCAGGAGTCATCCCTAGCCATGGATATAATCAAATTGATAAGGATAATCATAGCGTTATTACTTCGCCAATAAAATTCGAATCATCTAAAAATGGTTCGGATGTTTCTTATACGATTAATTTGCCGGGAAGCGAGCACAATTTTATTAACATAAAAGATACTATTGAAAATTGAAACACCAATCCTAAATATTATTTGAAGACTGAAGACTTTTTAAAATTATATTATGAACAACTTTCAGGTCAAGTTTCAAGTGTCAGATTCGAGATTAATAAAGAAAACCCTAATCCCCAAAAGATTAGAGAATTTACTTTTTCAGGTGAAAATAGAAAATTTAAAGTTTATCAAAAAGAGGGAAATAAATATTCTTTGGTAACTAAAGTAAACAGAGTTAATACCGATGACTTAATAAGATTTAAAACAAAAGTAAAATTAGGTGATATTTTAACTATATCATATGGTCCCAAAGGACCTTTTAATCAACAAACAATTAAAGATAGCGTTGTAGAATCCTCGCCTCTTTATATCAATACCGTAACTAAGCAAGCATCATTTTTGACCCAAGATTATGATGAATGAAAAGCAGAAGGTGTTTTATATGTTATTGAATCTAATAAAGTCCTTGAATTAATGGGATTTGAAAAAAAATCAAATGATCAAAAGTGATATTTTAATGAAGAAAAAGCTAAAAATGCAAAAATTAAAATCGCTGGCAACCAAAAAACAACACAATGAAATATTATTAATGATGATATCCTTGTTGATGATTTTAAACTCGGGACATTTGCAAATGTAAATAAAATAGTTTCTAATTCTCCTCTATATATCGAACTAGCTTCTAATAATACTTATAAAATTCCGGAAGGATGAATAAGAAGAGCTGAGCGAATGGTTTCATATAATTGATATCGTTACATTTTAAATTGAAATGAAAGCAATCAAGAAGATAAGTCCAATTGAAAAGGATCGTACTTTAAATTTATTGAGCAATTTAGCAAAAATCAACCTAAAGAATATGGGCAACATTTATATTTCTCTTATTGAGATAAGACCATAACCACTACCTATAGTATTGGAAATAAATATAAACAAACCTTTGTGCAAACGGTTCCAATTGATAAAAATGATATTGATGTTACCTTTAAACAGCCGTGAAGTGGAGGGAAAGAAAATACACGAATTCCTAAAAATAAACAAAACCTTGATGCCTTTAATTTATGAAATATTAAGCAAGTAGAATTTAATAAATTAGGATCGCAGCCATTAAGTGATGAAGAATTTCAAGATGTATCAAATGTTAGCAAGCTTAATGTAGCTCAAAATTTTATTCGTAATAATGCTTTAAGTTTTGCTCGTTCTTCAATACTGGAAGATATTAAAAAAACTGTTGGTAAAGATAATTTAGGTATTAGAAAAACCATCACTGTTGAAACAGTTAATGAAGGCAACGCAAAAAAGAATGTATTTCATTTTGTTAATATTGGTGATAAGGATAAAAAAATACTAGGATTTGAAAATAATGTCGGTAAGTTATATAACGAAAGTCTTAATCCATCTATTTTGCATTCAAGTATTTCAAATGAAAATGTTGATAAATTCTTATTAAAGCCAGATAAAAATAGCAATCTTATAACTAAAATTCCTGCTGTTTATACTAGGTCGTTAGTTGAAACTATTTTTCGTAATTTTACGCCAAATAATGAATATTTTAATGCGGATATAAGATTTGAAAAGTACTATGATTTTCTTGAAAACACAAAAATTCCAACCCTAGTTGATGGAAAAATATTGGTTTTAACTACTGCTACGCCAGAAATAAAGCGCCCCGGAGGATCTACTGTCGTTGGGGCAATTGCAATGCCTAGACCAAATAAATATATATTTTTAGTTCAAAGCAATATTGATGGTTTTACAGACGATATCGTGTGAAATAAGGTTTTAGTTAATGACAAGGAATATTTAAGCTTGGATGAAGTTTATAATTACCTTGTTCAACAAGATTATACTGTTCGTGGTGAAATAGGTGCAAACGGTTGAGCCGTTGTTAATCCTCAATTTAGAAACGCAATAAGTTTACCAATATCATTCGGATCAATTTCACCAGATTTAACTCTTGAAATTACACAAAAAAATACAATTAAAACCTTAGTTGATAGATTACGTTCAGTTCTTTTAGATACAGATTTTGGAAAATTATTTGATCGTCGTGATGTATATCGTATTTTCAAAGCTGTCACCGATTCTGTCGAAAGCAATGGGTTACATACATTGCTTGCCATCGGAAAAACTAACCGTTTTATTTTAGAAAAAACAATTTTAGATATTATTAAATTTTTAGTTAAACCTCTGCCGCAAGATAATAACCAAAATCTTGAATACATAAATATAAATGCAAATGCTTTCATTCATAATTTCTTTGCAAAGATATTTTTATATTTTAAAAAACAATATTTACTATCGGCTAAAACTAATGAGGAAAGGGAAAACTATCTTGTTTCACAAATAAATAATCTAAGCGGAATTTTAAATTTTTCTAATTTATACATTATTCCACAACTCAAGATTTCATTAAAAGATCTATTTGTTTATATAAGAGATAAAGAAAAAATTTTCGATATTTTAACCGAAATATTTTCATCAATTGATTTTGTTAAATTTTCAGCAATAATAAACGATTGATACGATCGCCATCCATATAAACCGTTTACTGCGGTAAATGATACATATTGAACAATGTCTCATGAACGGATGATTATTTCTTTATTAAGTTCATTGAATGAAGAAAAATTCAAAAAATCCATTAAGAACCTTTTTAATTTAGTAGATTTTAGTAAAATACTTGATCCAGAGCAAAAAAGCAGCTACTACCAAAAATGAGTTCAAGCATACAAAAATATAAATCAAGACTTAGATAAAAATACGAAGGATGAGGCTAAAAAATTCTTTAAAGCCTTAGACGCTAATAAAGATGGCTCATATAAGAATATTAACGAAGGACTATTTAGTATTTTTTCAAATATAAATATTGAACAATTCACTAATTCACTTAATAAATTAATTAAGATTAATAAATATCCAATTACAGCTAATAATAAAATTTATAACGATTACAATACTGAATATTTAAATCAATCTGATTATTTGGCAGCATTTATGTCCTCTCTAAACCTTGTTGGCGAAAATGAAATTTCAGCAAGCAAAATTATTCAAATTCAAAATGCAATTATTAAAATTTTTAACTTTTCAAACAAAACAGAAAGTTTGGTTAAAGAATTAAATATTTCTATTCCAACCAAAGAAGAAGGAAAAATTTCATTACTAGATTTGGCTATTTTGCCTAAATTAGCATTGCCAAATAATTTGTCTAGCAATTTTTCTATTCCTTCGTCATATAATGTTCCTATTAATGAGTTTGATTTAGTTGATATCAAAAAGATTATTGCGAAGGTAAAACAAGCAATAAATTCTAAAACTTTATTAAAATTGACTAAATCTGAGTTTGATTTTGTTAAACAGCAAGCACTTGTTAATGATATTGAGCTAAATAATCTATCAAAATTACTTGCTAAACTTGAAAAATATTTTAATTTTGTATCTCTTTTAAAACTCAAATCTCTTAAACCAAGGGATAATAAGTTCGACTTTATATTAGAAGACAAAAATCAAAAGCCCGAATCATATGCTGATTTAGCCTATTTATCAGCAATTATTGATTCAAATGCTAAAGATAAAAAATCACAAATAGAAATCCTAAAAACCTTGCATAATTTTCTAGCTAAATATCTAGGTTCATCATTTCTTGCGAATGGTGAGGAATCAATTATTAAAAATATGTTTGTTTTATATAGCATATGAATTAAGATGGCTTATTTTTTGAATAGAATTGAGCGTATTGAGGATAAAATATCTATTGATCAAAATACTGGACAAAAGATTATTGAAAAGCAATATGCTAAAAAACTTTCTTATGCACAAATTAAACTTGTTCTAAATGAAATCTATAAACTAGCGCTAAATCCTGAATTTGTTAAGGCAATGCAAAACTTTGATAAAGTTATTAATCCAATTCCTAGTTTAGGAATATTAGGAAGCGATAATAAGTATCAAGCAACACTTTTAAAAATTCCTTATGCTCATGCACATACTAATTTAGCAAATCGTGAACTTATTTCTTTATTGAAAAAATCGCACGGTATTAATTTATTTAAATCTAATTTAATTAATGCTAGAATTGACACCAAAACTATTGATAAAATAATTGACCTTTTAATTAAGAATTCAAATGAACTTACTTATAACTTTGGTTACATTGCAACAGCCTCGCAAATTCCAACTTATTACAATAATTCATTAAAAATGTTTCTTGATTCATTCCTTGAAACTAATGACAAAACTCCTATAAAACCGTTAATTAAAGATGATTATGAACTAGATTTGGCATTCAAAAAGGTTATTGAAAATTCAAGACTTAATAATCATTTATCATTATTAAATATTCCTAATAATCTATTAAATCCTTTGACACTACTAAGTTTTCCTCAAATTCCTTTATATTATATTTTAAGTCCAAATCCAAACGAAGGTAATATTGCTTATATTGTTAAAAAAGTTTTAAATAATCTTAAGTCTTCGAATGTTAAGGATATATTTTATCAAATCGAAGCAATTACACAAAATTTTGAAAATTCTGCTTATTATGTTGAATCGAAAAACGATACTTCTATTGATTTAGACCTATCTAGATTTAATTATATTTTTAATCAAAAATTAAGAAATAGTAATGGTAAGGGACTTGATTTATTTGGTATTAATATTACCTCATCTTTAGAAAAATCAGTATATAAAATCATAGAACCTATTAAAATATCAAATTTAATTTCTTATTCAGATTCAGGCTCATATGTTGCTAAAGTTAATTATGGTTATGCATCTAAAAACGGTAAAGAAGTCTATAAAGGTGATATAAGCAAATATCTATCGAACCCTTATGCTATGCAATTATTTATTTCTTCATTAGATGAAAAGTACAAGGTTAAAGTTAATACGCAGGAGTATTTAATCATTGGTATTGATTCAACTGTTGATTATTTATATCCTGTTATTAATGAAGAAAATATTCAAGTAGATACTAATACCCAAGCAATTATTTATGTCAATTCAAAGGGTTTTGACCGTATAAATTCAGCATATCCAACTTTTGCTGTTAAGACTTATGCATTAGTTAAGGCGCCTGTTGATGAGAATGGAAAATATTTGCATAATAAATCGCCGAAGGAATTGCAGGAGCAATTTAATAATGATATTAATCTTATTAATCCTAATTCATTTAACAAAAAGGTTTATTTAAAAGATGAATTAGACAATATAAATCCTGAAAGAAAGATAAGAATTGTAACCATTAGAACTATTGTTAATTCAATCAAAAATGCCACATTCTATTTGATTTCTGTTTTAACTATCTTAGTTGCATTCATCATATACTTTATTATGAAGAGATATATTGAAGCGAGAAATAAAGTTGTTGGAATATTGCGTGCTCAGGGTTATAAAACCTCAAAAATAGCATTTGCATTTTGTGCTTTTGGTTGAATCCCTGCTTTTGTTGGTGGTTTACTTGGCTATATTGTTGGTTTTGCCTTACAGGGAACAGCAATGAATGTTTTGTCTTCATACTGGACACTTGAAAATAATATAATTCCTATTCACACCTCCGCCATCCTTGGTACAATAATTGCACCGTTGTTATTCGTTAGTTTCTTAATTTTCATAATAACAGCAATTTCTGTTAGAAAAAAACCTATTGAGTTAATGAGTGGTCTTGTTGAGGTTAAGGTTGGGAATTTTGCTCAAAGAATTTCAGCAATGTTTAGAAAACTGCCAGTTAAAGCAAGATTTATCGCCTCTATGGCACTAAATAATTTCTGAAAAATGTTCTCGCTATTCTTAGCATTTTCAACCACATCGTTGATTTCTATGTTCTTTTTATCGTCAAACAACATTTTTAATAAGGCTATAACAAAAACATATAAAGATAGACTCTATAAATTTAAGCTTGATCTTGAAAGCCCAACAACTGAAGGTGGGCCTTATGTTACTTATAATAAATCTGATATAAATTCATTATTATATGTTCCTAATGATTTAGCTGGATCATCTTCATCAAATGGTAGTCAACTTGATTATGCCAACCCGAATTTCCTAAGACCAGGCAGTTCATTTAATACCGATGTCCCACATATTCCGTATGCACCAACAGTGTTGACTAAATCATCGCTTGATATCTTGATTGACTTATCGGTTGAATTAAGCCCTTGAGATATTACTTATGCTAGTTTGCCTGAAACGCAAAGAGCTAGAGTCGCGCAAATATTTAAGCGTGTATCAAAAGAAATGCAAGCTACCCAATATTTAATTGATATTTCTAAGTTAAAAACCGGTAAGGATTATTTAAATGTTGAAGATAGTGACATATCAAATATTATTGCCGTTACTGATTTGGAAAAATTTCAAAAAGATCTTGCCAATAATAAGCCAGAAGATATAAAAAATCGTACGAGCTTCTTTTATTTCACTTCGTCGTCTTTATATCAAAACAATCAATCCAACGGAAGAATTAGCGAACAATTTAAATTTATTGAATGAGATCCCATTAATGAAACATACTTTAAACCAAAATCTGTTTCAACATCGAGATATAGACAGGAATATCGTAATTTCTTGGTTAATGCATACCGTCGTATTGAAGGTCTTGATTTCTTTGTATCATTTGGCGGTATTTATTGAAATGATGTAACTAATGAAAAATATACTTATGCTAAAACACTATATAATAATAAAGAAATAAAGATTTATGGATATTATGGTGATAGTAGATTCATTTCAATGCACAATGCTAATAATGAAGATTTACAACAAAAATTAGCTAACTATCAATATAATGAAAATACTACAATCCCATTGATTGTCAATACTGTTGCCCAAAAAAGATACAATCTTTCTATTGGTTCAAAAATTGAATTTGATTTATTAAACCATGTTGATCGCTTTAGTTATCGTGCGTTAAATCAAAAGCCACCAAGAACTAAATATACCTTTGAAGTTATTGATATATCCGAAACATACATTAATAGTGAATTTATTACAAGAAAGGACATCTTAGACAAAATTTTGGGTTATGACACATTGACTACTCGTTTGCAAAACGCACGTAAACAAGAACTAGAAAATGCTATATTCTTAAACCCACAAAATAAACAAAAAATTACTAGAGACTTTAGACGAAAATATGAAGCATTTAATGGTATTTTATCTAGTGATACAACACCAGTCCAAACAATCGATACCTTAACTACTTATTCATCAACCGGTTTTTGAGGTGCGACCTCTTCATTTGAAGTTGAAGGTGCAAGCGATCAAACTGTTTGAGAATTCTTTAAACGCATATTTATATCTAATAAAGATCTCAATTATATATCTGTTTATGAACACAATATTGATTCCTATAATGAAGCACACCCTGGAGCTAAATTAAGATATAAAGACGTATTATTTAGACTTCTTAATATAAATGAATCTCAATATGAAAAGATTGTAAAACAAGCTAATTCAAATGAAGAATTTAAAGGTTTAGCACGCAGTATTCTTACGAAATTTTATGGAATACAACCCGATACTATTTATGGTAAAAATATTATGTATGGCGCCTCATTTAACGTTAATAGTAAAGATATTGAAGCAGGTTTTATAGCTGATATTTCTGAAACTGTAAATGTTATTCTAATAGCCTTTATTGTTATGTCGCTATTGATTTCCATTATAATATTAATTGTTATCACTAATATTATGATTGCCTCAAATCAAAGAGCAATAGCTACGTTTTCAGTTTTAGGTTATACTAATCGCGAAAAGATTTCACTATTCTTTGCTAACTTTGTTCCGACTATAATATTTGCTTGTTTATTAATGATACCTGCAACATTACTATTGATTTCGGTATTTAATGCATTTATGATGGCTACATCTCAAATTGTCTTGCCACTTGTTTTACACTATTCAACAATTATTATCTCAGCAGCAATTTGCTTAACAGTGTTTATTCTGACCTCGATGGCTACTTGAAAGAGTTTAAATAAAATTAAGGCCATTGACACCTTGAAAGGAAAATAATGTGAAGAAGAAATAAAAAAGTTGAATCTAAAAATGAAGATTTAAATGTTTCTATGAATAATAAAAAAGAGATATCAATAGCTTCGAATGCTGATGGAATATCGGGACATCCATTAGATAGTGCAACGTTAAAAAAATATAAATTAGCAAATAATAAACCTCGAAAAAAAGATGGATTAGAAAAGGAAAAGAATAGCGATGGCAATATTGTTGAAGTTTTTGATGTTAAGAAAACTTATTTATCAGGAAACGTTGCAACCGATGTTCTAAAAGGTGTATCTTTAACCATAAAAAAGGGCGAAATTGCAATATTGTATGGTAAATCAGGGTCAGGAAAATCGACGCTTTTAAATATAATAAGTGCACTGGATAGACCAACTAGTGGTAAGGTTATTGTTAATAATATAAATTTGCCTTATCTAAATGAATCTAGACAAACGCTATTTAGACGCGATAATATTTCATTTATTTTTCAAAACTATAATTTATTGCAAAATCTAAATAGCTATGATAATGTTGAGACCGGCGCTTATTTACAGAAGGACAAGTCAAAACATTTGGATATTAAGAAATTATTTAAGGATTTCGACCTTGAAGAATGTATGTTTAAATACCCTTCACAAATATCGGGTGGTCAACAACAACGTGTTTCTATCCTAAGAGCAATAGCTAAAAATTCTGATATTCTTGTTGCTGATGAGCCAACCGGTGCTCTTGATGAAAAAACAGGATGAATTGTTTTAAAAATTCTTCAAGAAATCAACCGCGATTATGGAACTACGATAATTATTGTTTCACATGATGCTGATGTTGCACAAATTGCGGATAAAGTTATTTATCTTGAATTAGGACATATTAAGGATATAAAACATCAAGAACGAAAATGATTAATAAAAAAGGAAAAAGAAAATTAAAATGATTATAACTATATTATTTATTATATTTGGGTTAATACTATCAACTGCTATTATTACTCTATCAGCATTTTTGCTATCAAAGAAAATTAAAAAATCTTACATAGTATCCTCATATTGCATGTTATCATCTTGCTTACCAATGTGGATCGCTTTATTTATCTCTGCATTCACATTGACGAAAATAGTATTACTTGTATTCATATGTATTACGCTAATATTAATAATTGTTTCAGCAATTGTATTTGGTATTGCTAGAATAAAAGTTGCTACTCAAACCAAAAAAAGAAGAATAGCTGAAAAAAGAGCGTAATTAGTTGAAGAAAAAAAGCCAGTAATAAACTGGTTTTTTATTTTAATTTAAGAAAATCTTAATTATTTATCATCGTTGTTAGAAACACTTTTTATAATGTCGATACATGAGCCAAAGTAATATGGAACTGCAATTTCTTTAATGTTTTTTCAATCACTTCCAAAGATGTTTCTTAAATAATTTTGATATTCATTTATAACATGAAGTTTTATCCCATCTTTTTCAAAAATACGAATGTTATAGTTAGTATTTGTTAATCATTTTGTTAGAAAAAAATGATTAATTATTGGTGATGTTATAACAAAACCTTCATACATATCATCGTTTAGATCATTTACTAAATCCTTATAGTTTATCGATTTTTTTAAAGCCTTTAGGAATTTAGAAATAATAATTTTGTTTTTAATTTTAGGAATATTTGAATAATTCATAGTGGCATAATATTGTATAAAGCTTTTACTTTTATTAGAAAATTTATACATCTTTTTTATTTTTTTAATCGTTGTGGGAATGATTAAATTAATATCAACAAAAGGGCAATCATTGTATATATTTTTACTATCTTCAACAAATTTATTTTGTAACGAATAATAGTCAGAGTGTTTGACCGAATCAATTACCTTGTGTGGATATAATTGTCTTAGTTTTTCATATGATTCAAAAGTCATCATTACTTCATAATGATCAGTTTCATTTCAATATTCCAGGTTATTAACCACTGCTAAAAGACTATTAAAATCAAGACTATATCAGAGCTCATGCTTACTGCAAATATTAATAAATTCTTTCAAGATGTCAAGTTTATGGTTAAAAATTTTAGTCATATTTTAAAATTATAATTTAAATTTATTTTTACCTTAATTTATTTAATTTGCTAATTCTCTAATAAATATTGCTTAAGCTGCCTGTGTTAACTTGGTTTTGTTGTTAGCAAAATATATGTAAAAAGTGGTAAAATTTTGTTATCTTATTTAATTAATTAAATATGAATATTTTTATTTGTACATTACTATATTCAGAATGAAAGGCAAATATGTCAGAAAAATTTAAAAAACAAATAACCACTGAACAAAAAGCTAAGAGAAAAAAGGTCATTTGAGGAACTTTTTGAGCAACCGCCATTTCAGCTGTTTTAGCAGCTGGTATTTCTATTCCACTTGTTCAAGCTTCGAAGGCCCTACCTGCTCCAACTCCGATATTGGATGAAAAAAGCTCAATTATTAAAATCATTCAACCAGATGGTTCTATTAAAACTTTAACATATGGCGAGCTAGACAAAAATCCTACTCTAACAAATAAAAACAAAAATATTTTTGATTCTATTGAAAAAAACATTGCCAAATATCTTTATGAGAAAGAGTATGAGGCTTCTTTATGATATCAAGCAGTTTATAATGCCGACAAAGCAAAAACAGATGAAAAATCTTTTGCCCTAGATTCGATTGATAAAATTAAAGAAAAAGTGCAAAAAGAAATTGATGATTTAAAAAGACAGTATCAAAAGCAATATGGCCTTGAACAAAAATGAGAAGAAAAATTCTTAGAAGAGATTTCGAAGCCATCATGAGGATCATCAAAAAATGAGAAACAAGCTTTGGAATACCGAGTTAATTTAGAAATCAACAAAAATGCTTATCGTAGATATAAAACCGAAGTTAATACTGATTGAACATATAATGAATTAAAAAATGGTATACTAGCCAATAAAGATGTTTTTTATGAATACAATGGCAAAAAAGTTGAAATAGCTAAAAAAGGCCAAAAAATATTTTTGCCTTTTGCTCATGAAAACAAAAATTATGTATTGCCAGCAGAGGATTCAATTGAGTCACAAACAAATTCACAAGCTTCAATCAAAATTCCGATGTTTGTTACAACATCATTTGTTAAGGAATTTAGAAATCCTGAAAGATTTATCAAGCCGTGAATCGACAGAAAACAAGCCATTTTATCAGAATTTTCATTGTCTGCTCATCAAGATACAACTGGTGCTGAAAAACCATGGGTTGTAACAAAGGCCGAAATAATTAATCTTCTTAAGTTTTCAGCATATCCGCAAGATAATACGCACAATAAATTAAAACTTGCAATTGATGCATTAAATGATTTTAGAGGATTTAGCACATTAATAAAAAACGATAACATTACTTCAGATGATGAAAGACATGCAAAAAATGACCAGACATTAATTGAATATTTATCAGCCGATAAGGCAAATGCTTCAAAATTTGGATCAAAGGGTTTTGTTAATTTAAAACAAGCAATTTCTTCAAGTGAACCATCTTCATACTTTGGACTACTATCAATTTTACTAGGTGACGCACAAACTGATAAAGGTATTTATAAATATACTGAAAAGAATGATTTGTTTAAGGATTTAAAGAAAAAGCTAATTGAGGTTTTAAAATCGCTTAGTGGTTATAATAATCTTGAAACAGAATTTAAGTCAAAACTTGAGAATGCATTGAATGCGGAACCTGCTTCAAAAGAAAAAAATGCTGATTACGTTGAGGAATATGCTAAGTATAATAACGAAGTTGAGAAAATAATTAATAACCTTGAAGATAAGGAATTTAACAAATTATTTGGAAATGCATTTAAAGATGTATTTGCGAAAGGTAATAAGGACAATAAAATTAACGCTATTTACAAGGTCGGAAAAAATTTTGTTTCAGTATCTCCAAAAGGAATATTAATTCAAAATTTACACAAGTTTGATACAGTGGAAGCTGTTCAAAAATTAATTGTTAAAGATTTAGCAATTAAATCAAAAGCAAATTACAAAAATACATTTACTAGTGAATTATTTAATTTAAATACTATTTTTGCAGATATATTGGATACTACATATCAAATTAACGATCTTCTTTCACAAGATACATTCAAAGAATATTTAAAACAACAAAAATTTACTCCTATTGATTCGGATAAAGAAAAAAACTTTGATGATGCAGATATTAAAGGAGCTTTAAACTATATTTCAACACTAGAGCAAACAAATAAGGCAACTATTGTAAATAAAAAATATGGTCAAATAAAAGATTTTATTAAGAAACAAATTAATGATAATCTTGTAGCTGACTTCGAATATGATACAAATACAAATAAATTTATAATTAAACCACATGATAATAAAGATATTATTTCTTATTTATTTGACATCATAGTTAAATATGTTTTAGAATAGAAAAATTTTTATAAGGAAAGGAAAAAAAATGAAAAAACTTTCAAAAGTATTGCTTAGTTTATCACCTCTAATATTTTCTGGTGTTCCATTACTAGTATCATGTGCAAATAATAAATCACAAAATAATACTGAAACCCCGGGTTATCAATCAGGTTTTTTAAAACAGCAAACATCAAAGAATCAAATGATTTTATCAGTTGTTGATACATATCTTGAAAAATTTTATGTTAATGATTTAAAAAATATTAATCAAAAAGACAAAATTGCTTTTGCGATTGAAAATAAAAATAATCAGCTTCATAAAGATTTATATGACTTATTTAAATATTATGCCTCTGTTTCACTAAATACTGATGCTCAAAAGTTTTGAAATCTAAAACATGATTTTATTCGATTAAATATTGATACTAGCACCTATAATCCAGCCCCCGAAAATATTCCTAGCGAAGATGAATTTATATTTTTAATGAAGAATTCTAAGTTCTTGCAGGAAAATCTTAGATTAGAGTTAGAAAAAATGCTAGTTTCTAAAATTTATCTATTAAAATCAAGAGATGAGTTTAAAAAACTATCCGTTAATCAAAATGGCCTAGATAAATATCAAGTAAGTCTTGAAGAGGAAATAAAGAAAGATTCAACTACATTGTTAAAAAAAGATATTTATGATGCCCTTGATTTTTCAAGTAATAATCTTTATCTAATTAAGTATCTTCTTGAAACCCCCCTTATCCAAAGATGATCATTTACTGATACAAAAGATATGAATTTAAGAATTGGTAAGGCAAATATTTCAACCTTTAACGATTTTAACAATCTAGCATCATATAATCCTAAAAAAACTCAACAGTATGATTACAATCCGGTTGCCAAACATCCCGAATATATTTTAAAAACTGGTGCTTCAGAAGGATTTGAACTTAAAACATTAAGAGCATTTAACGGAATTGTTGCTAATTCAGAAACAACAGGCGATTTATCAAACTCATTTTACACAGCCAAAAAGTTTACTTCACCTGTTTTTGGTTTTGTAGATCCAAAAACTAAAAAAGTATTAGACCAGGACTATTTTAAATTAGCAAAAATTCTTGCTCAAGAAAAGAAGTTACCAAAAATTAAGGCCACAGCATCACTTAAATCTAAACAAGATAAGGAAGAAAATTTAAAAGTATTTAATGCTAAGGATATTGAATTTGAAGGCCTTACAAGACAAAATGATAATGAAAAAGTATTTACTAAAGAAATAACTTTAGAAAGCAAAAAATATACTCTTATGTTTGAATTAAAAGACTCGATAACTTTTAGTGGTCAAATTCTAAGAGCACCAATGAGATTGAGTATTAAGGAACTTGGATCGAGACATTATTACGATTTTAGTGCTGAATTAGAATATAAGGATAAGAAATTTATAGACCAAACTAATGCAAATGATTATAACCTAGATAAGTATCCAACATTTATCGATGTTATTAATGATAAAAAAATTGATGCTTCATATGTAATTAAATTAGCACCATTATATTTATCTAAAAAAGTAAAAAATCTAAAAAATGAAATTGTTGATAAGAAAATTTTTACTTTTGAAAATACCCCATGAAATGATGCAACGCAACAAAGTATTATTGCTAACTATATTGTTGTCTCAAAAGGAAACACTTTGTTTAGAGAGGCTAATAAATATATAATAGACAATCTAGGATTTAAGTTAACAGAGCTAAACCCAATTGTTTTAGAATTATTTAAAGTGGAAGGATTAATTTAAAAAAAGAAAATTATGGAAAAAGATACATTCCAGAGAATTATTGATAGAGAAATACCCGCAACAATTATTTATGAGGATGCTGATGTTATTGCTTTTCTAGATATTGATCCAGTAGAAAAAGGCCATTTCTTGGTTGTACCAAAAGAGTTTTCGCAAAACTTATATGATATTGAAGAAGAAGACTTGGTTAAATTGGTCAAAAAAGCTAGAAAATTAGCTTTATTACAAACAGATAAGCTTAATGCTTCTGGTTTCAAATTAGTTATAAATAATAATGAAGCTGCTGGACAAGCAATTTTTAGAACACATATTCACATCATTCCTTATTACGATTAGGATATTATTTTTGAAAGATTATATAAATTTATGGAAAGAAAATATTCAGAACAAGAACAAATAAGAAGAAACAAAATTTCAATATTAGCGCAAAAAAATATTAGAGCATTTAATTCAACTATTAGACCAACTATTTCATCGCAAGAAATAATGAAATTGTATGAAAGCAAAACAAGAGAAGCAATTGATGCTGAAAATAAATTTGTTGTTTTTAATGGTAGGGTTGTTGCTCAACGTGGTCCTTTTTTAGTATTACAGGACCGTAATGGTAAAATGCAAATTTATATTGATAAAAAAATATTAGATGAATTTTCTCAAGAAGTTTTAAAACAATTAGATCTAGGTGACATTATTAGTGTTGAGGGTTTTATCTCTAAAACCCATACTGAAGCATTAATGATCAAAGCCTCAAAACTTGTTTTATTAACAAAGTCATTAAAGCCATTACCTGATAAATACCATGGTTTAGTTGATGCAGAAGAAAGACGTAGACATCGTTATGTTGATACAATAGTTAATGAAGAATCAAAAAATACTTTTATCTTAAGAACCAAAATTATTAAAGGTGTACGTGAATTTTTTGATAATTTAGATTATCTCGAAGTTGACACTCCTGTATTGCAACCGATATTAGGTGGAGCTGCAGCTAGACCTTTTAAAACATTTTATAATGCCTTAAACCGTGAATTCTATTTAAGAATAGCCACAGAATTGCCATTAAAAAAATGTATTGTTGGTGGCCTGGAAAGAGTTTATGAAATTGGACGTATTTTCCGTAATGAAGGGGTTGATAGTACACACAATCCTGAATTTACCTCAATTGAATTTTATGAAGCATATTCAGATATGTGAGGAATGATGGAAAGAACGGAAGGCGTATTTAAACACTTAACCACAAAGTTAAATATTAAAAATGTTAAATTTAACGGCTATGAAATAGAATTTAAATACCCTTTTGCAAAGATTAATATGGTTGATGCCGTTTCGCAAAAAATAGGAATTAATGTCCGTAATTTAAGTGATGCTCAGGCCCTTGAATTAGCTAAACAACATGGAATCAAGACGCAAAAATATTATAAGTTAGGTCACGTTATTAATGAACTATTTGAGAAATATATCGAAGAAACATTAATACAACCTACATTTGTTTATGGCCATCCCATTGAGATTAGCCCCTTAGCATTTAAAGAATTAGATGATGACCGTTTTACTCAAAGAGCAGAATTATTTATTGGAACCAAAGAATTTGCTAATATGTTTACTGAGCTTTCAGATCCTATTGATCAGCTAGAAAGATTTGAGTCCCAACTTGAGGAAAGAGAAAACGGTAATGAAGAAGCAAACGAAATTGATTGAGATTTTGTTAACGCTTTAGAATATGGTCTTCCGCCAACAGGTGGCTGCGGAATTGGGATCGACCGTTTGGTAATGCTTCTAACTCAAAATGATTCAATTAGAGATATTCTCTTATTTCCACAATTAAAAGAAATAAAATAATTTTAAATAAAATATGTTCCACAATAAAGGACATATTTTATTTATTTAAAAATGTGTTAATATAATATAACTAAAATAAACTTATGGGAAATAAAACGTTTACTCAAACAATCAAAGAAGAAATTATAAATAGACCATTAAAAAAACAAGATAAATTAAACTTGTTAAGTGGTGTTTTTGCTACGTCAAAAATAGAAGAAAATGCTTTTAAATTAATCATTAATAATAAAATAATATTTGAATTTATTAAGCAGCTTTTAGTAGAACAATCAATTCCTTATTTTTTAGAAAGAAAAAATGAGTTTGTTATTGAAATTGCAGATTTTTATAACGGAAAATTAAAATATGAACGTGAATATTTTTCTGGCATCTTTTTGGCATCGGGCTCAGTCTCAAATTTTGAGAGTTCTTCAAATCATCTTGAATTGAAGTTTTATAATTTTGATAATGCTTTACAATGTTTGACTATACTAAATAAATATAATCTTGAATTTAAATTATTAAAAAGAGAAAATAAATTTTTAATTTATTTAAAAAAAATTGAACATATTTGTGATTTTTTAAAAGCCATTGAAACGGTTAATTCATATTATCAACTTGAAGAATATAAAATTGAACGAGATTATTTTAATAATATAAATCGCATTACAAACTTTGATATATATAATCAACAACGAATTGCTAATGCTAATATCCAGTTTTTAGAAAACTATGATTTTGTGCAAAAAAATAACCTAACATTTCTTTTTACTAAGCAGGAATTAGCTTTCTTTAAAATTAAAAAAAATAATCTTGATAGTAGTCTATCTAACCTGGTGGAACTATTGGCTAATAAAAAAATTTATAAGTCAAGATCATCATTAAATCATTCGTTAATAAAATTAAGAACATTTGTGAAGAAATATAGTTCAAAAAATGTTAAACTAGCCAAAACCTAGAAAAAATAATATATTTTAAAATTAATTTGCATAAGTTTCTTAGCAATTTAAATGCTATTTTTAGGTTTAAAATCGAATGAATTGATAAAAATCCGTCGCTTTTATTAAATTAATAAAATTTAAAAAGTAGTAAAATTTATATTGTGAATTACACAAATCAAAACTCACATTTCACAACTGAACAATAACGATTAGTTTTCTGATCGTTATTGTTTTTTGTTTTTAAGTAAAAAAATGAAAGGATAAATAATGAAAAGAAGTAATAAAATTTTATTCTCATTAAGTGGTTTATCACTTTTTGCAGTCCCTATGTTTTTGGCATCATGTGGTCCTTCACATTCTAGTGCTAGATATGACCAAGTTTATGATGGCAAATTAAAAATTGCTACTGGTTTTTCTGAAAATAATGTTCAAGGTATTGGATTAAAAACTATTGTTAGTGAATTTAACAAATGATTAAAATCTGGTTCAGCTGAAGAACAAGCTAAAAAGACTGAAAAAGGTTATTTACCTGTTGAAATCGTTTTTACACCAAATGGTTATTCAACAAATGCCTTAGAAACTAAATTAAGTGCAAAAGAAACAAAAGAATTTTGAAATATAATGATTAACTACCCAACTGCTGCATCTATATTGGCAAAGTTGGACATGAATTTGGCTTTACCAAATGATGTTTATGAAAATTTGAATATTGCCGAAGCATTTAAGCATGTTAATGATGAAATTGGTGGTAATCTAGAATCAAAAGAAAAATGAGTAGTTCCATTTTCAAGATCTTCTGAAATGCAATCAGTTAATAAGGTTCTTTTAGGTAAATTATTAAAAGAATTAGAAGCTGCTGGTGTTAAAATGGGCGAAGATGCTTTGACTACAAAAGTTAAAGAATACATTAAATATTATGAAAAAACTTCGGAAAGTGATGCTAAATATGTAGATGCTGAGTGAGAAAAGAGCAAAGCTACTGATATGCAAGCTGCTAAAAAAAGTATCTTAGAACTAAATTTAACACTTGATGACTCAATTTTTCAAGAATATGATAAATTAATTAATTTTGCTATTGCTGCCAAAAAATTATATCCAAATGATTTAAATAAACCTATTTTAGGCATTGACTCATTAGCATCAGTTGTTAATGTTATGAATGTTGCTATCACTAAGGGTAATGTAAGTGAACAATATATTAATCCTTCATCAGGTCATGATCTTACTGGTGGATATGATTATGAATCATTTAAACAAAATGGCACATTCCAAAATGAATTATTTAAAAAAATAACAAAAACTATTTTTGATGGTATTAAATCTGGAGCAGTTTGAATTGGCGGTGGTGGAGCTTATGGTTCAAGCTTATTAACTAAACATAATATGGCAATAAGCATTGGTTCAACAGCCGGATACTCACATACATATATAAGTGGTAATACAGAAACAATAAATTATATTAAGGATCAAAAAAATAAAGTTGAAAAATTATATGAACTTGTAAATAAAGACGAAAAAGATAGTAAAGATGTTGTATTAAAATTCAGATCAGGAAGACATACAAATAATATCTATGCAAATAATTTATCACAAGGTACTACTGTTGGCCAATATGATAAACAATTAGCATCTAAAGAAGTCGGGGCAAAATTAGCTGATGAATTTAAGAAAAATAATAATTATCGCTTATTAGCCGGAAGCGTTGAAAAAAATAACCTAGTTTTATCAAGCACACTAAAAATTGCACTTAGTGCTGAAGAAATAAAGAAAGTAGTTTCATTAGGTCCAACATTTGTTAATGATGGAAGTTCATATGTATTAGTTGATAAGAGTTTAATTTCACAATTAGTATTTACCGCTGAAAAATTATTGAATTTTGATGATGCTGATTGAATTAGTACTCCATTGGTTAAAGATGCTTCTAAAGATAAAAAATCAGTATTTATTCAAGGGCCTTCACTTGTTTTGATTCATGCTAATGAAAAAGAAGATAAGGCAACCCAATTATTTGTACAATGATTGTTTAAGGAAAAAATAGCATCAATAAGTTTTACAAATAAAGGTAAAACTACTAAATATGAAGATGTTAAGCCAATTGATGCATTTAATTACTTTGGTAGCTATATTTCGCCAACCGCAGATTACATTAATCAAGATGTAAATAAAATTAAAGGTTTAAATAAAGCATCAAAAATTGCATTTGAAAACTTCAAAAAAATCCAAACAAACAGCAATGAATATCAACCGGCAGAAGACGTTTATTCAACATCTTCTGATAAACTAAGAGAATCAATTGGTTCCGCTGGTAGAGCTATTGTTAACAAGGTTTTAAATAAAAAACCAGTTAAATTTGAAGATTTTATTAATGAAATTCTTAAATTATTTGCATAATATCAAAATAAAAAAATACAAAATTTTTGTGTTTTTTTAACAAAAGGGAAGAAATGAAAAAAATAAAATTATTTTTATTAGCACCAATTTTTACCTTTCCACTATTGTCCGTTTCTTGTCAAAATGAAAAAACAAAAGAATACTATGATAATTTAAAATTAAATGCTACTTTTTTATTTGAACCTAGCAATTATCACAGTGTTGGGAAAACATTAGATAATGTTATTGAAACTGAAATTATTGATGATGTGGAAAAAGGGACAACTAAAAAAATCGCTTTATCATTATGAGAAAACTTTGGGGCTGTTGAGGGGCAAGTAACTCAAGTATTTGATGGTGATACTATCGAAGTTACAATCAAAAAAAATCTGACCTCAAAAACAACCTTTGAGAATGGACAAAAAATTAAGATTAGAATTCCATTAATTGATACTTTAGAGCAAAATACTAAGGATACAACAGAGCGTGAAAGAAAATTATCAAATCTTGATAGTGCTTATGTTGAGGGTATTCTTCAAGGTAAAAATGTAAGACTAGTATCTGATAATTGGTCTAATAATTCATATAGTAGATACGTTGCGTATGTATTCTTTGGCGATTCATTTGAAAAAAACTTTAGTATTGAAATGTTGGCTAATGGTTGGACATTACCAAGAATTGACGCTTTAGATTTTAAAACATTTGTTAATGATTATGAAAAAACTGAAAAGAGCGCAGTATTATCTTATTTATTACCTTATGCTGCAAGGGCTTTTAATGACGGATATTTCAACAATAAAGGATTTTATGCTAAAGAAGGTGTTAATATTTCTGTCGGCGGTCAAGACCTTAACCTTAAATTTAAATTGCCAGTTGATTTGTCAAAAGAATATCAAGCTCATGGCTCTGATTTGATTAATGATGCGTATCAATTTATGTATCCATTTAATATTGAGAAAAAAAATAAACAAAAATTTGTTAATCCACAAAATAATATTTTTGAATTTTTAGGAACTAAACAATCAAAGAAAGAAGCAAAATAAATGAAAAAGGAAAATAAAAAAATAACGCAAAGCCATATTCACGGTTTTTCTCAAGAACGTTATCAGGCTAAAAAATTAGTTCCTGCGATCGAAGTCAAGGATTTAGTCATTGACTTTGGTGAATCACTAGCTGTTGATAATGCTTCTTTTGCGATTGAAAAAGGAGAGTTAGTTACATTACTAGGCCCTTCAGGTTCAGGTAAAACTACTACTCTGAATGCCATTTCTGGATTATTGCGTCCTACAAGTGGAAAGTTATTTTTCTCTGGTGTAGATGTTACAAAGTTTTCACCTCAACAAAGAGAATTGGGGTTAGTGTTCCAAAATTACGCTTTATACCCTCATATGACTGTTTATGATAACATAGCATTTCCACTATTGAATGATAAACACTGAAAAGAAGAAATTATTGAAAAATCAAAATTAGCTCAACAAAAAATATTTGAACTAATATTTAAGTTCTATGGTGTTTCTGAAGAACTTATTTCTGAAACAAGAACAAAACTATACCACACTATTGATAATCCGCGCGAAACAAGAAATTATTTAACTGAGTTAAAAACACAATATAACAATATTATTGATAATGAAGTAAATAACTATAATTTCATTGTTACTAAAAAAACAGCTATCTTATCTAATCTAACTAAAAAAGTTTTAAAAGATATTAAAGATGTTAGGGAAGAAACAAATAAGTTACTTAATGACTTAGAAATTGAACGCGCTGCAAGAATAAGTGAAATTAAAGAACAAATTGAAATTATGATGGTTAGAGATAAGTCAGGGTGTGGCGACTTATTTGAAAAGCAAAAGAGTATTATAGTTGAATTTTCTAATAAACGAAAAGAAATTAAACAACATCTTAAAGAAAAGATTAAGAATCTTAAAAATGAGTATGTTAAAAGATATAATGAAAGTAGACTTGAATATACTCAAAAGGTCAATGAAGCAAAACAAATTTTAAGAGAAAAAATTGCTGTTCAAAAGATTGATCCTATCGGAATGCAAATTAAGCAAATTAAGGAACGTTTAAAACATACGAAGATTGAGACGGAAACAGTATACAAAGAAGCTATTCGTTCTTTAATTATTCCAATTTTAGAAAGCAATAATATAAAAACAAGAAATTTAAAGAAGTCATTAAATGAGTTGATTGCTTTATTGCCGGATGATTTACAAAAAGAAATTAGAATTTTAGGCAAAGATGTTTTAACAATAGAAGAAGCAATTATTAGAGATGTTTTAGATGTTGCTCAAAGAGTTGAAATTACTAAAAATTTACGTAAGAGACCAACGCAGTTATCAGGTGGGCAACAACAACGTGTTGCTATTGCTAGAGCTATTGTTAAGAAACCAAAGATTCTTCTATTGGATGAACCTTTATCAAACCTTGATGCTAAGCTACGTGTTTCTACAAGAAAATGGATACGTTCTATTCAACAAGAACTTGGAATTACAACAGTCTTTGTTACCCACGATCAGGAAGAAGCTATGTCTATTAGTGACAAAATTATTTGCATGTCTACTGCCAAAGTTCAACAAATTGGCGCTCCAATGGAACTTTATTTAACGCCTAAAAATGAATTTGTTGCTAAATTCCTTGGTGTTCCTGAAATGACTATTTTTGAAACACCAATTAAAGATGGATATGTATATTACGAAGGACAAAAATTAATTAAAGCCCCTGAAAATTACAAAAAAGCAACTATTGACTTAGGATTTCGCGGTGAATCGTTGGTTGAAGACGAAAACGGAATTATTACTGGTGATATTAAATTAGTTGAATATCTAGGAAAAGAAATCCAAGCCCAAATTTATATAAAATCAATTGATAAGATTGCTAATGTTTTCCTTTCAGCTAAAACAAAATATGAAATTGGTGAAAACGTTAGATTAAGTATTAAAAGAAAAGAATTGTACCATTTGTTTGATGTTGATACAAAGGAAAGAGTTTAATGAACACTTACTTTTGAAAAAAATATCGTATCAAAAAGACAGGGGAAGCTCTAAGTATATTAAATACTAAAACACCATTTTGAAAACCATTTTTATTGATGTTGCCTTCCTTAATTGCCTTGGCGTTTATGATTATTATTCCATTTATTCTTGTTATTATTGTATCATTCCGTGCCCCAACATCATTTAGAGGATTCGGATGATCAATAGCAAATTATTATCAAACAAAAGGAAAAGCAGGGGTTTTTAATGATCCTAAATTTGATGTAGCAGTTGTTAATTCATTGCTATATGCCGTTGTAGCTCTACCAATAGGGCTTTCAATATCAATATTAATAAGTTCTGCTATTACAACGGTAATTAGAAGATATGCACGTAGTTTTTGACAAACTGTTTTCTTCTTGCCATACATGACTGGTGCTGTAGCTGTTTCGCTAACATTCTCAGCTATTTTTGGTAAAACAAGTGAAGGTGCTATCTTTCCACTGTTGTATGGTTCAGGTAATAGATGAAATCCCTTTATAGTGATCTTGATCCGTGGGATTTGAGGAGGATTGGCCTTTCAAGTGTTAATTCTAACCACATCAATGTTATCAGTTAATCCTGACTTATATAAATCGTCAGCAATTGATGGCGCAAGTAGTGGGTCTCAATTCTTTAAAATTACCCTACCTTCAATTCAAAAAACAATTTCATTCTTATTTACGATAGGAATTATTAATGGTATTAAGGTCTTTCCGTTGGCCTTATATAATAACGATGCCTCAGCTTCTATTACAGAAAATGGTAGTACGTTATTGCTTTACATTTTTCAAGCAACAAAATCTGGAGAATTCGGAAGAACCGCTGCTGCTTCAGTGTTCTTATTTATACTAGGTACCTTAGTTTCATTTACATTGAAGAAATCAGTATCATCAATTTTTAAACTAAAAACTAAATTGGGAGAAAGAAATGTTATCAACAAGCTTAAAGCTGAGATACAAAAGAGAAAAATCAGCTTTAAAATCTAAACAAGAATTAATGTCCAAGCCTTATTCAACAACAAATGTATGAGGCAAAATATTCTCTTGATCATTTAAAATTGCTATATTAACATTCTTTAGTTTCTTAGTTGTTCTTCCGTTTTACTTTATGATTGAGCAATCGCTTGTTGACCCAAGATTTTATGGCCAACCAGGTTCAAAGATTGCTTGATGACCATTTGATTATGAAAAATTCTTGTCAAATGGTAAAGAGTTTGGCGGCAATTTGGGAACTAGTTTTTACTTTAGTAATTTCCTACAATCGCTACAGGAAGGTTATCTACAAGCACTAGTATTCACAGCTGGATTTACAGCTTTATCTGTTGTTGTCAGATTATTCTTTGCAACTACACTTGGTTATGCATTATCTCTTAGAAATTGAAGAGGAAAAAATGCATTTTTCGGAATGCTATTATCATTGTTAGTTATTCCTGAAATTACTTTATTGTCTTTACAATATACGTTAGTTTCTAAAGCCGGTTGAATCGGTACTAAAAATCCATTAATTATTATTTCAATGGTTGTCCCATTTGCTACATCAATTTTTAATGCATATATGTATAAAAACGCTTTTGAAGCTATTCCAAATTCAGTTAAGGAATCATCAATGCTTGACGGGGCAAGTGGAATTAAGTACTTTTTTAATGTAGCTTTACCTATGGTTAAAGCCACAACATGAACAGTTATTATTTTGACCGCTCTTGCTTCATGGAATTCATATACATGACCTGCATTATTGTGAGATGCAGCACCTGGTAAAACTGCTGGTTATTATGCACCAATTAACTTATGATTATTTACAACCGGTAGAGTTGAAGTAGATGGTGGTGAAGCACAAATAATTTTATCGGTAAGAATGGCTGCCACAATTTTAGCTATTTTGCCTATGATGATTGTGTACTTTGTTTTAAGAAAGAGAATTATGGCTGCTATTTCTAGACAAGGAAATGCAACAAAAGGATAAACTATGGATTATAAAAATTACAGTATTATAAATGATCAACAAAAAACAAAAAAAGTTGGAAAAAGAGTTTTGAGTTTTGTAGGAATTTTAATAGTTGTTGTTGCTGGTTTAGTTATACTAGGATTCATAATCTATGGTTTAATTGTTGGTGTAACTAATATATTCACTCAAGACACATTAAGATTATTGAGTTAAAATAGAATATACAAAATCAAATTAAAACAGATCTTTATAATAGGTCTGTTTTAATTTGTCTATTTTTTGCTAAATTTAATATAAAATATTAAATTATGAAATTTTTTAAATTCAAATCAACTGAAATGCGTATTGCAGAGCAAACATTAAAAAAAATTAATCAATTAGAAGAAAGTATTGCCAAATTAAGCGATGAGGAACTGAAAAATAAAACAATTGAATTTCGCGAAAGAATTAGATTAGGCGAGAGTCAGGATGATATTAGACCTGAAGTTTTTGCTGTTTCACGTGAAGCAACAAAAAGAATTTTAGGCAAAAGACCTTATGATGTGCAAATGATAGGTGGTATTATTCTTGATTTAGGTTCTGTTGCAGAAATGAAAACAGGTGAGGGAAAAACTATTACATCTATCGCTCCCGTTTATTTAAATGCTATTGGTGGCAATAGTGTTATTGTTTCAACAGTTAATGAGTATTTAGCAGAACGTGATGCTGAGGAAATGGGGCAAGTTTTTAAATTTCTCGGTTTAAGTGTTGGTATTAATAAAGCACAAATGCATACTAATTTAAAAAGAGAAGCTTATGCATGTGATGTTGTTTATTCGGTTCATTCAGAATTAGGTTTTGACTATCTAAGAGATAATATGGTTATGTCAAAAGAAGAAAAAGTTCAAAGAGGACTTGATTATATTTTATTAGATGAGGTTGATTCTATTCTAATTGATGAAGCTAAAACACCACTGATTATATCCGGTGGTGATCATGAAGAAAGTACAATGTATACTATTGCAGATTTATTTGTAAGAACATTAAACCAAAATGATTACTTTATTGACGAAGAAACAAAATCTGTTTATCTTACTGATGAAGGAATTGAAAAAGCAAATAAATATTTTAATTTAAGAAATCTATATGATCTTGAAAATTCGGAGCTTGTTCATAGAATTCAAAATTCATTAAGAGCTCATAAAGTTATGAAGCTTGACGTTGAATATATTGTTAGAAATGATAAGATCGAACTCGTAGATTCGTTTACTGGTCGTATTATGGAAGGTCGCGCCTATTCCGAAGGTTTGCAGCAAGCAATTCAAGCGAAGGAAAGAGTTGAGATTGAATCAGAAACAAAGACACTTGCTACTATTACATATCAAAATTTCTTTAGATTATTTAAAAAAATTAGTGGTATGACTGGTACTGCCAAAACGGAAGAAAAGGAATTTATTGATATCTATAATATGCGTGTTAATGTTGTTCCAACAAATAAACCAGTTATTAGAAAAGATGAAAAAGATGAAATTTATGTTGATATGCATTCTAAATGAATGGCCGTTGTTAAAGAAGTAAAAAGAGCCTTTCAGCGTAAACAACCTATTTTGATTGGAACAGCACAAGTCGAAGATTCTGAGGTTCTGCATGAATATTTATTGCAAGAAGGCATACCACATACTGTTTTAAACGCAAAACAGGATGCTAGCGAAGCTGAAATAATTTCAAAGGCTGGCCAAGCAAGTGCTGTAACTATTGCTACTAATATGGCAGGACGTGGAACGGATATTAAGCCAACAAAAGAAGCTATTGAACATGGCGGTTTATACGTTTTAGGAACAGAAAAAGCCGAATCACGTCGTATTGATAATCAACTTAAGGGTCGTTCTGGCCGTCAAGGGGATATAGGTTATACTAAATTCTTTTTATCGTTAGATGACCAATTAATTTTGAGATTTTCTGTTCAAGATAGATGAAAGGAAATATTTAAGGAATATGGTTCAAATCCTATTCCTGGCGAATTAATTCGTTCAGCCTTTTTAAAAGCGCAAAAGAAAATTGAAGGTTTTAACTATGATAGTCGTAAAAGTGTTTTAAATTTTGACGACGTTATTAGGCAACAACGTGACCTAATATACGAACAACGCGACTTAATTTTGGAACGAGACGATTTGGGTTCAATTATATACAAGATGTTTAATGTGGCTGTTAAGCAAATTGTTAATAATCCTTATTTTGTTAAGAAAAATGACACAATGGATTTTGACAATTTTGCCGAATATCTAAATCGTAATTTTATGCTATTAACTCAGCATCAATTTGAACCAGGTGAAATTATAAAAATGGATCGTGAAGAGTTAAAAAATTATATAACAAATATCTGAAAAAAGGAATATGACCGTTTAAGACAAAACATAATTGAAAAATATGGTTTAACTTCATTAGTAAAATCAGAAAGAAATATTATCCTAAATGTTTTTGATTCAGGATGGCAAGACCATATTAATGTTATGGACAAATTGCGTCGTAGCACTCATTTAGTTCAGTATGCTCAAAAAAACCCATATCAAATTTACACTAAATTAGGTTCAAAAAAATTTAAGGAACTTACTGATAGAATAGCAATGGAATGTAGTATTAACTTATTGAATAACTATGAGGCATTGCCTTCCTCAAATAGCCAAATTGATTTTCCTTGATTGGCAAATAATATTAATCCAAACAATATTCAAGAAAGCATTAATGCTGCAAATGAATTTATTAACTTTTTACTTGAATCAGAAAGAAAACGGCTAGTTTCTGAAGGAAAAAGTGCAGAAGAAATAGTTGAAATTCTTAATAATCAAAAGAATGAAGTTTTGCGCGAATTTAAACTAAAATTAGAGGGTTTTGATTCCACAACAAAAAGAACAAATTAAATTAATTTGTTCAAAAAAGTGGCTGTTTTGCCATTTTTTTATTTCTTAGTTTAATGATTGAATAGCGAATTAAATAAAACTAATTTATGTTAGTGATATTTTCGCAGTAAATATCTTTTTTATTAGATCAATGACGTAAATTAGAATAATGTTAAGTAGTAAAAAGTGCCTTCATAAATGCCTTGGCTTTGTCTAAATTTTGGTCATAATTAGAGCATTAATCGCGAAATTATGCCAAAACAAAAAAAAAAAAAAATACTATAAAATATACTTTATAAACTCAATTAAACATAAGGAGAAAAATGAAAAAAAGCAAATTACTTTTTCTAGGATTTTTACCTGTTT
>NZ_JBSQAY010000007.1:0-20889 GCF_053851595.1 Mycoplasma sp. 527
TTTTAAAAAATTAAAATTGACGTTATGGTATTCGTATCCAGTTTTCAAAGAACTATCTTAATATTTGTTAGCAAAAAAGCTACAATTACTATTATACGCTTTTTATTTTTTTTAATAATATTTTTTTATTTTTTTTAAAAAATCTTAGATATTACTAAATTAGTTTAATTAAAAACTAATCAAGCAAAAATAGAAAGCTTATATATTATATATAAAATTTTTTTATTTTTGAAATTATTAATAAAAAAATATAATCTAATATAGATAATATCTTTTACTAAAAAAGTCAATTATAACTTATTAAATATAAAACACCAAGTCAACAACTTGGTGTTTCTAAAATTATTTAATTTTATCATTAATAACATTTTTAAGAACTTTTTCTTCCTTATAAAATCCACAATATCTACATGCTTGGTGAGGAATAATTGATTGTTTGCAATGCTTGCATTCTACTAACGTAATAGGACTTAATGCATGATGACTTCTTCTTAAATTTTTTCTTTGCTTTGAGGTTTTTCTTTTTGGAACTATAGCCATAATTTATCTCCTATTTTTATACTAATTTAATAATTGCCATTTTAGCATTATCGCCAGCACGGTTATTAATTTTAATTATTCTTGTATATCCGCCATTTCTTTGGGCGTATTTTGATGCTAGAACATCAAATAAATATTGTAACGAATCTTTGTTTTCAACTTTTGAAGGAATAAGTCTTAAAAATTTAGCTGCTTGTCTTCTGGTTGAAAGGGTATTTTTCTTTCCGAGTGTAATCATCTTTTCTGCATTTGATCTAATTCTTTTAGCTCTTTCAAGAGTGGTTTTAACTTGACCGTTTACCAATAAATCGGTAACTAACGATCTTTCTACATGGTTTCATCATTCAGTATTTCTACGAAATAGTTGTTTTGGGTTAGCCATTATTCTTCTCCCTCATCTGATTTTTTAAGTTGTTCTAGTGAATCTATCGTGGTGTCGCTTTCGAAATCAGCATCATTGCCAATTCTATTTTTTCAATCATTTCTTTTATCAATAATATCTTGAATTGATTTTTTACCTAGGTTTTTAATATTTGCCAATTCTTCATCAGTTAAATTTAATACTTCTTCAATAGTGGTGAATTTTGCTCTTTTTAAAGCATTTTCTGATCTTACTGATAAGCCAAGTTTACTGATTGATACAGATGACTTAATTTCCTTATCTTTTTTATCTTTATTTTCTTCGAATAATTCTATCGATTCCAAAGCATCAATATTACCAATGATTTGAAAATGAGCAACAATAATCTTAGCAGCCTGTTCCATCGCATCTTTTGCTGCAATCGTGCAATCGGTTTCTAGCTTAATTTTTAATCTTTCTTCAACTAATTTAGATGAACTATTTAATTCCTCAAAAGAGATTGCACATTTTTTAACAGGACTAAAATCACTATCCATTGCTAAAAATTGACCATTTTTAATATTTGATTCTAATCTTGAACCATATTGACTAATTACATTCTTATTTTCTTCAAAATCAACAAAACCGCGACCTTTTCTTAAAAATAATTCAAATTCTAATGAGCCACCTTTGGCTATATTAGCAATATATTGATCTTTATTTACTATTTCTAGGCCACTAACCTCAGGAATATCATAAGCATAGATTTCGCCTTCCTTATTGGCCTTAAATGATATTTTTGCTAAGTTATCTTTTTCAAACATTTCTTCATTGTAAACAAAACGGATGCTTCTTATATTTCTAACTAATGTTATCGCATCTTCTTGTAAACCACTAATTGTTTGAAATTCATGTTCGACATTATTGATTTTAATCGCAAATGGAGCAACTGATGTAATAGAAGAAAGTAAGGTTCTTCTTAAAGTAGTCCCCATTGTATTTGCATAACCACGCGATAATGGTTCGATTACAAATGTTGTATTAAAATCATTTACTTTTTCAGCGACTAATTCTTTATAAGTAATTTTTTGAATTTTTTCCATAATATCCCCCTATGTTATCCTTGTAAATCTAAATTATTTTTCTCTTTTAAGAATTTTCTTTGGAGGACGAGTACCATTGTGAGGAGTAGGAGTAACATCCTTAACATCCTTAATTGTAAAACCACTTGTTTCAATTTGCTTGCGAGCTGTTGATTTTCCAGGACCAACACCCTTAACCATAATCGACACTTCCTTTAAACCAAATTCTTTGGCTTTTTCAACAGCAGCAGCTGCGGCTAGGCCAGCAGCATATGGAGTTTTCTTCTTCGTACCTTTATATCCAATTGCCCCCGAAGAAGATCATGCAAAAACATTTCCCTTTAAATCTGAAAAAGAAACAATTGTATTTTGGTATGTTGAGTGAATATGCGCAATACCTTGCGTAACAACTTTTTTGTTTTTCTTAGCCATTATTATTTACCTTTCTTTCCAGCAATCGTTTTTCTTGGGCCTTTTCTTGTTCTTGCATTTTTCTTAGTTGATTGGCCTCTTACTGGCAATCCTTTTCTATGTCTAATACCACGATATGATTTAATTTCCATTAATCTTTTAATATTTAGATTAATTTCTCTCTTTAAATCACCTTCAGTAGTATATTGTTTAGCTTCATCTCTAATGCGTGTTAATTCTTCTTCACTTAATTCTTTAACTCTTTTTTCTCCGTCAACATTTGCGGCAGCTAAGATTTGCTTAGCAATTGTTGGACCTATACCAAAAATATATGTTAGAGAAATACGAACTTTTTTATTATTTGGAATTTCTATATTTAAAACTCTAGCCATTTTTTTTATCCTTGTCTTTGTTTATGTTTTGGGTTAATGCAAATTACTCTATTAACGCCGTGTCTTTTAATTATTTTACAGTCTTTGCAAATGCTTTTAATCGATGCTCTAACTTTCATAATTCTCCTTAGTTTTATTTATGGCGAAAAACTATTCTGCCTAACGTTCAATCAAAAGGACTGATTTCAACATCAACCATATCACCGGGAATAAGTTTAATGTTATGTAGAGACATTTTTCCTGAAATATAAGCCTTAATTTCAAGATTATTTTCTAACAAAACATCATAATTTTTTGTTGAATGCATCTTGGTAACTTTACCAGTCATTTTAATAACTTCTTCTTTTTTATCTTTCTTGTTTTTTCCCATTAAATGTTGTCTCCTGATAATATATATGCTTCACCATTATCAATTAATACTGTTTGCTCGTAGTGCGAAGTATTAAAACCTAATGGATCAATAACAGTTCAATTATCTTCTTTAATTAATGTTTTTTTTGACTTTTGTAAAATCATTGGTTCAATACAGATAACCATACCGTTTTTAATAAAATCACCTGTATTTGGAATACCGTCATTATTTATAAGCGGATCTTCATGCAAACTTTTACCTATACCATGGCCGCAAAATTCATCAGGTGTATAATAGCCTTTTTGACGAATATAATTTCCGATTGCAGCAGATATATCACCAAAGCGTTTACCTACTTTAATTGCATTAAATCCTGCATAAAAAGCGTCTTTTGCAACTTGAATTAATTCCTTATCTTTTTGTGTAATATTGCCAACACCTTTTGTAAAGGCAGAATCAGAATAATATCCTTCCCATACTACCCCGGTATCAATTTTTACAATATCTCCATCCTTAACAACATAATCAGAAGGGATACCATGAATTAATTCTTCATTAACTGAAATACAACAAGTTGCAGGAAAACCATACATATCTAAAAAAGCTGGTTTTCCTCCTCTTTTCTTAATTTCTTTAAAAGCGACGCTATCAATTTCTTTTAAAGAAACGCCTGGTCTTATAAAGTCTCAAAGAATTTTTTTGACTTCTGCCAAGATTGCGCAGGCCTTTTTAATTTTTTGAATTTCGATTTGATTCTTAATTTTTATCATTTCAAGGCCTCTTTAACGTCATCAAACACTTTTTTTAATGATTGATAGCTATTTACTTCTGAAACTATATTCTTTTTTTTATAAAAATCTATTAAACATTTTGTTTGATCGTTATATATCGCAAGACGTTTTAATACTACTTCTTCTTCATCATCAGCTCTTTTGACAACTTCTGTTTTACAATGTTTACAGAATTTATCATTAGCTGGTGGGAATGATTCTAGGTGATAAATTGTTTTACATGAAGGACAAATTCTACGCTTCGATAAACGTTCAATAATTTGTTCATCGGTAATATTTAATAAAATAACTTGGTCAATATAAATCCCTTTTTTTTCAAGTGTATCTAAAAACTCAGCTTGATCAATCGTTCTTGGAAAACCATCAAGAATAAAAGGTATTTTCTCATTAACTAAGCTAGTTAGTTTATTTTCAACTAGCTGATTAGTTATATTATCATCAACATATTTTCCTGATTCTAATATGTTTTTAATTTTTAGCCCTAATTCTGTTTTATTTTTAATTTCTTGGCGAAACATATCACCAGTTGAAAGTTGAAAATACCCAAAATTTTCAACTAATAGCTTAGAAAGAGAACCCTTGCCAGCACCTGGTGCACCTATAAAAATCAAATTAGGCTTCTTAATTTGACATCTTTCTATCATATTAAATCTTCGTCTTCTCCATATACTTCTTTTAATTCTTTAATCATTCGTCTTCTTCGCGCAAGTTCCTGTGATTTATATCTTGCTTGAATTTGTTGAACGGTTTCTGTTGCTGTTGAAACTAGAATCATTATTGATGTTCCACCAAACGCTATTGGTGCAGGCATTCCAAACATTTGTTGAATAAATTGCAATGCCCCCAATATTATTAAATACCCAGCAGAAAAGAATGATAATCTTAACACAGTATTTAATAAATAATTTTCAGTTTGTTCACCCGGTCTAATTCCAGGAATAAACGTACTGCTTTTTGCAAAATCCTCACTAATCTTATCAATTTTAGATTGTTGTATTCCCATTAAAATAGTTAATCCAAATGTTATGATAACAAATAAGAAGAATCCTAATGGTTGTGTTAGTTGAAGATTTGAATAAACTCATTGATAATATCTACTTGTATTAGGATCAAATAACCCTGCAATCAATGTAGGAACAGAAAGAACCATCATTGAAAAAATTACTGACATAATTCCTGCTGGGTTTGCTTTGATAGGTAGATAACTTAATTCTTTTTCCGTTTTAGATAATCCTGCCCCAACCTGTTGAATTGGAATTTTTCTTTCAGCAAGAGTAAATAATATTACAACAAAAATTACTAATAAATACGCCAGTAAATAAACAATAAAGTTTAGTGTTTCCTTTAAAACAACCGAATTATTATTTTTTACTGATGGCATATAGTATTCAAAAGCATGTCTGAAGGTTGGAACTAGTGAGCTAGCAATTCCGACAAAGATAATTAAGCTCGTTCCATTCCCAACACCTTTATTTGTTATTTGTTCTGATAAAAATAAAGAAAAGAATGATCCGGCTACTAACAATAAAGGAAGAATCACTCATTGATAAGCAAATGTTCCTTTTTCGCCAAGAGACTTAACTAAACTATCAGAAAATCTTATACCAAAATTATCAGTCTGTGGATTTACTAATGCTCTTGTAATCAATATTGCTTGAAATATTGCAAAGAACAATGTAACAGTATAAGTTATAAAATTAATTTTTATTCTACCCAATGGACCTGATTGACTTAAACGATGAACCGCCGGGAATGCTTTTGTTTGCAAAATCATCATTACTAGCGATGAAGAAATAAAAGGTCCAATCCCCAAGGCGACTATGGAGAATCTACGTAATCCACCGCCACCTACCAAGTTTAAGATACCAAAGAAATCACCTTGATTCAATCTGTCTTGATGTGCTAATTCAACACCTGGTAAAGTAATAGTACCAGCTATTAAGAAAAGTGAAATAACAAAAAGAGTAAATAAGATCTTCTTAAAAAGACCATGATTTTTTCATCATTCTGATCACGAGTTTCTTTTTTTAGCAAAAAATTTATCAATCGCTAATTTGCGCTCGAGTCTTTTGTTATATATTTCCTTTTCTACTTTAGATCTTTTAGCCATTATTGAACCTCGATTTTTCCTCCAGCTTTTTCAATAGCTTCTTTAGCTGATTGTGAAAGAGACGGAATTGAAACAGTCAACTTTTTAGTTAGTGTTCCTCTTCCTAAAATTTTAACCGGCAATACTCCCTTGATAAGGTTTTTTGCTATCAATGTTTCATAAGAAACAACTTCATTATTTGCATATTTTTCTTCTAGCGAAGAAATATTAACAATTTGGAATTCAACATGATTTACATTATTAAAACCACGTTTAGGAATTCTTCTGAATAGTGGTAATTGTCCACCTTCAAAACCTAGTCTAACTGTACTTCTTTTTGTTTGTCCACTTTGCCCTCTACCAGCTTGTTTCCCTTTACCGGCAGCATGACCACGTCCGACACGATGTTTTTCTTTACGAGCGCCAGGTGTTGCTTTTAATGTATGTAATTTCATAAATAACACTCCTTAATATTATATTATTTAGCTAATAAATGCTTTACATCAATGTCACGTAGTTTAGCAATTTCTTCAACTGTTTTAATCTTCTTAAGTGCATTAACTGTGGCATGAACAATATTGTGTTTTGTTCTTGAACCATATGTTTTTGTAGAAATATCGGTATAACCAGCTAATTCCACAACGGCACGCACTGTATTAGAAGCAATAATACCAGCACCTTTAGGAGCAGGACGTAGTTGTACTTTTGAAGCTAGGAATTTTTCTTTTATTTCGTGTGGAATGGTTCCGTTAACTATAGGAACGTTGAATACATTTTTTTGTGCATCTTTAACTGCTTTTTTAATAGCATCTTGAACTTCATTTGCTTTTCCGTGTCCAAATCCAACTTTACCTTTTTTATCGCCGACAACAACATATGCTGAAAATGAAAATCTTCTTCCACCTTTAACAACGGTTGTAACTCTGGCAATATCAATAACTTTTTCTTCAAAAATCTTAGCTGCAGGAGTTGCACTAAATTGTTTCTTGGGAGCAAAAGCTTTTCGTTCAGTAGTTGCTTTATTATTTTCTTTTATTTCTGGTTTTTTAATAGGTGAAACTACCTTAGTTTCCTTAGCTACTTCAGTATTTTCTTTCTTTAATTCTTCAGCCATTAGAACTTAATCCCTTCTTCTCTTAATGTGTCTGCAAATGCTGCTAATTTACCATGATAAATATAGCCTGAACGATCAAAAACGATTTCAGAAACATTTACTTCTTTTAGTTTTAGAGCAAATTGCTTTGCTACCATTTTTACTGCCTCAATATTATTCCCTTTTTCAGATAATTGTCTAGTTGAAAATGAAGCTAATGTTGTATGTGTTTCATCATTGACTGCTTGCGCATAAAAGTTATGTAATGATTTAAATACAACAACACGTGGTCTTTGTGAAGTACCTTTTGCTAATTTATTAGTAATTTTTAAATGTTTAACTTTACGTCTTTCATTTCTTGATAACATAATTTTTTACCTATTTTTTAACTACTTAGCAGCAGTTTTTCCTTCCTTACGTCTAATAACTTCATCTTTGTACATAATTCCCTTACCTGAATATGGGCTTGGACGTCTAATATCTCTTATATTTGCAGCAAATTCTCCAACAGCTTGTTTATCAATACCAGAAATTATAATATTAGTTGGTTTTGGTACCTCAATTTTTAGATTTGATGGAATTGCCTTAACTACACTGTGCGAATATCCGGCAATTATTTCGATTTCATTTCCCTTAAGTGTTGCTTTGTAACCAACACCCTTAATTTCGATTTCTTTTTTATAACCTTTTGAAACTCCGATTAACATATTACTAATAATAGCGTTTGTTGTACCATGCAATTGCTTTGTAGTTTTTTCTTCATTAGCTCTTAAAGTTTTAATTTCATTATTTTCAATAATAACAGAAATTAATGGTGAAAATGTATATTCTAATTGGCCTAAATTACCTTTAATAACAATATGGTTTTTTGATAAATTTATTTCAACACCTTGAGGAATAGATAAAACTCTTTTTCCAATTCTTGACATAGTTTAAATCCTTAAATCTAAGTAAGTTCTATCAAATAAAGGCAATAACTTCGCCACCTAAGTTGGCTTTTCTTGCTTCTTTATCAGTTAATAGACCTTTTGATGTTGAGATAATTGCTGTACCATATCCACTTAAAACACGAGGTAATTTGTCAGCTGATGAATATACTTTTAAACCTGGTTTAGAAACTCTTTTAATATCTGTAATTGCAGATAGATTTTGATTCATTCCTTTGTATTTTAAAGTAATTTTAATTTCTTTAAAACCTTTTGGTGAGGTAATGATTTCATATGAAGTAATATAACCTTCTCTTGTAAAAATTTCTAAGATTTTTTCTTTTTTAGTCGAGTGAGGAACTAGAACTTCATGATACTTTCTTGAAATAGAATTTTTAATTCTAACAAACATATCTGCTATTGGGTCTGTAATAATAGCCATAATTATCAACTCGCTTTCTTTACGCCAGGAATCTTTCCTTCGTGTGCTAATTCTCTAAAACAAATTCTACAAATTTTATATTTACGTAACACTGCATGAACACGACCACAAATTTGACAACGTGTGTATTTTCTAACTGAAAATTTTGGTTCACGTTCAGCTTTAATCATTAACGCTTTTCTTGCCATACAAATTCTCCTTAATTAGTACCTTTTGCAAATGGAATTCCAAGTTTCTTTAATAATGCAAATGCTTCTTTATCTGAATTTGCACTGGTTACAAGAATAATATCCATACCTTTTAACTTACGAATTTTATCAAATGAAATTTCTGGGAAAATAATTTCTTCTTTAATACCAATCGCGTAGTTACCACGACCATCAAAACTTTTTAAGCTTGTACCATTAAAGTCACGTACACGAGGTAAAGCAATATTAATTAATTTAGTTAAAAATGATCACATTCTTTCACGTCTTAATGTTACTTTTCCACCCATTGGCATACCTTCACGCAATTTTCAAGATGCCAATGATTTTTTTGCCACTGTTTGATATGGTTTTTGTCCAGTTATTTGGCTTAATTCAACCATAACCTCTTCAATAGCTTTTGAGTTTGATACTTCATTTCCGGCTGTCATATTAATAACAATTTTTTGTAAACGCGGAGCTTGCATAATTGATGAGTAACCAAATTCTTTAACTAATTCAGGGCGAACTTGCTCTAAATATTTTTTTTCTAATTCTAATTTAGCCATTTTCTATTTCTCCTTATTTACTTATATAACCTTATTAACTTTTTTCATAACTCTTTGTTTTTTACCGGTCTTAGCATCAACTTTAAATCCTATTTTTGTTCCAATTGACTTTTGGCCTTGCGCACCTTTTTTTGCTAGGTATGCTACATTGGAAATATGAATAGGAAATTCTCTCTTTTCAATTTTTCCTTCAGTATTTTCTTGTGAAGGTTTATGGTGTTTGGTTTTCATGTTAATTTCTTTTAGAACAACGGTTTGTTTCTTGACATTTGTTGATAAAACTGATGCAAATCTACCTTTTTCTTTTCCTGAAATAACTAAAACAATATCATTTTTTCTAATTTTAGCTTGAGACATTATAAAACCTCCGGAGCTAATGAAATTATTTTTAAATATCCTTTTTCACGAAGTTCTCTCGCTACAGGACCAAATACCCGAGTACCTCTCATAGTACCATCTTCTTTAATTAAAACAACAGCATTATCATCAAATCTAATGTATGAACCATTTTCTCTTGCGATGCCTCTTTTTGTTCTAACAATAACTGCTTTTAAAACTTGACCTTCTTTAACCACACCATTAGGGATTGCCTTTTTAACAGTAACAACAACAATGTCACCAATATTTGTGCTTCTTACAACCGAACCACCAAGGTTCTTAATAATCATTACTTCTTTGGCGCCAGAATTATCGGCTACATTACATCTCGAAAATTCACTAAGCATTTTCGTTTCCTCCGATAGCGTGTGATTTAATCTCAACTAATCTAAAGTGTTTAGTTTTTGAAAGTGGTCTTGTTTCTTGTATTTCAACAACATCACCAATTTTTGCTTCATTTTTTTCATCATGGACAGCAAATTTCTTAGATACTTTGAAACGCTTTGAGTATAATGGGTGTTTTGCATATGTTTCAACCATAACAGTAATAGTTTTTTCATTCTTAGTACTAATTACAGTTCCAACAAGCTTCTTACGATGATTTTCTCTAACTTGTTCCATTATTTATCTCCTTCTTCCTTTTTGGCATTTATAGCAGTCAAGGTTCTAGCAATATCTTTTTTAACTAAATTAATCTTGTGGGTTTGGTCTAATTGACGAGTCGCATTTTTGAAGTGTAGAGAAAATAATTCTGCTCTTAATTCTGCTAATAAAGTTTTTAGTTCTTCAACTGTTTTTTTCTTTAATTCAGTATATGACATAATTATTTTTCTCCTTCCGATTGACATGTAGCATCTCTAGAAACAATTTTTCAGGTAACAGGCAACTTGTGACCGCCTAATCTTAAAGCGTCTTTCATAGTATCAGTTTGGTTTCCCATAACTTCAAACATCACTGTTCCTTCTTTAACAACTGCAAATCATTGATCAGGACTACCTTTACCAGATCCCATACGAACCCCAATAGGTTTAGATGTTTTTGACATATGTGGAAATATCTTGATAATAACCTTACCTTCACGACCCATACGACGAGTAATAGCGATACGAGCTGCTTCAATTTGTCTTGCACTGATTCATGCTGATGAGGTTGATTTTAAACCAAACTCACCAAATGAAACTGTGTTATTACGATGTGCTTTAGTTTTATCATGGCGGATACGAAACATTTTTCTATGTTTAGTTCTCTTTGGTTGAAGCATGTTTTTCACCGCCCTTTCTAATAACTCTCGGTCTTCTTTCAGTTTTATTTGATTCCAAAGCACTAACTTGTGCTTTTCCGTTTTCTAAAATTTCACCTAATGAAACTCAAACCTTAATGCCCAAGATACCATATGTTGTTTTAGCCTTAGCAACAGCATAATCTACATCTTGTCTTAAAGTATGCAATTTCATTTCACCTTCGGTATATCCTTCCGTTCTAGCCATATCAACACCATTTAAACGGCCAGATACAGAGGTTTTAATACCTTTAGCTCCTGCTTTCATAGCACTTTTGATAGCAAATTTTTGTGCTAATCTGAAGCTTCCCCGATTTTCTAATTTAACAGCAATGCCTTCTGCTAATAGCCTTGCATTTAAGTCGGGATTTTTTAGTTCTATTACATCAATAGTAATATTAATTTTTTTATTTCTTAGTTCTTTTTTAAGAGCTAATGTTATAGCTTTAATATTATCACCATTTGTTCCTAATAAGGCAGCTGGTTTAGCTGTATATACATAAACAATAATATTACTGTTTTGGTTTCTCTTAATTTGAACATTGCCAATTAAATATTCACGAACCTTTTTATCAAAGAAATCATAAATTTTTTGATCTTCTAATAAGAACTTAGCAAAATCTTGCTTGTCTGAATATCAAACAGTATTATGCGGTTTTGTTATACCAAAACGAAAACCATTTGGATTAACTTTTTGACCCATATTATTTTGCCTCCTTATTTAGTTCGTCTGTATTTAATTCCATTAATTCAACATAAAAGTGACTAGTTCTTTTTAAAATTGGGTATGCTCTGCCACGTGAGTGAGGTTGAAATCTTTTTAATGTAGGACCTTCATTTACTAAAATCTTTGAAACTACTAATTTAGTAGCATCTAAACCAAAATTATTTGTCGCATTAGCAATCGCTGAATTTAAAAGTTTAAGAATAATTTCTGAAGCCTTTTTGTATGTTGTTTGCAAAATGATTAATGCTTGTGTAGCTGATTTATAGCGAATTAAATCTGCTACTAATCTAGCTTTTCTCGCACTAATTCTTTGCATTTTAACTGATGCCTTAACTATTTGTGCCATATTATTTCTTTCCTTTAGCCTTATCAGCACCGTGACCATTAAATGTTCTTGTTGGTGCGAATTCACCTAATTTGTGGCCGACCATATCATTTGTTACAAAGACATCAAGAAATGCATGACCATTGTGAACTTGAAATGTTAAACCAATAAATTCAGGATAAATTGTTGAACGTCTTGATCAGGTTTTGATTGGACGCTTTGGTGCTTTATTTTCAATAATAGCAACCACTTTTTTCATTAAGTGATCATCAACAAAGGGTGCTTTCTTTAATGAACGAGACATTATTTACTTTCCTTTCTTCTTCTAATAATAAATTGGTTAGATGATTTTTTAGTTGCTCTAGTTTTAACACCCAGAGCTTTTTTACCTCATGGAGTCATTGGTGATTTTCTACCAATAGGTTGTTTACCTTCACCACCACCATGTGGGTGATCATTAGGGTTCATGGCTGAACCTCTAACTGTAGGTCTAATTCCTCTCAATCTATTTCTACCAGCTTTACCGATATTAACTAATGAGTGTTCTTCATTTCCAACTTCACCGATTGTAGCGCGGCATACACCTAGAACTTTTCTCACTTCGCCAGATTTTAGTCTTAAGATAACGTATTTTCCTGATTCATCCTTACCTAAAATTTGCGCTGAACTACCAGCAGAACGAGCAATAATTCCACCTTGTTTAGGTTGTAATTCGATATTGTGAACAAATGTACCTTCTGGAATATTTCCAAGTGGTAAGTTATTTCCTATTTGTATATCTACATGTTCTCCTGAAATAACTTTTTGTCCAACCTTAATATTTTTTGGACTGATAATATATCTCTTTTCTCCATCACGATAAACAATTAAAGAAATATTGGCTGATCTGTTTGGATCATATTCGATTGTTTTAACAATAGCCTCAATTCCATCCTTGTTATATCTTTTGAAGTCAATAATACGATAAAATCTTTTTAATCTGCCACCGTGGTGACGAGTTGTAATTTTACCTTGATTATTTCTTCCGGAATGTGTTGGAAGTGCCACAAGCAATGATTTTTCTGGTTTATGTCCAGTTAAATTTGCTTGATAGTCAAGAGAAGACATATTACGACGACCATTTGTATAAGCTTTAAATTTTTTAATAGCCATTGTCTTCTTTTCTCCATTT
This sequence comes from Mycoplasma sp. 527, assembly GCF_053851595.1. Classification (NCBI taxonomy): domain Bacteria; kingdom Bacillati; phylum Mycoplasmatota; class Mollicutes; order Mycoplasmatales; family Mycoplasmataceae; genus Mycoplasma; species Mycoplasma sp. 527. The sequence goes on from NZ_JBSQAY010000007.1 coordinate 13,093, forward strand.
CTTAAAAATATTTGTTTGTATAATATTTATCTTTTAAGAATCTAAATTATTATTTTTAAAAATTAATCTTATAGTTTTTGTTTTATCGAGATTAATTATTTTGATTCTGTTTCTTGCTTAATTTCTTCTGCTTTTTCTTCAGACTTTTGCGTTTTTGCTTCTGCAGCTCTTTTAATTTTTTCTGCTGCTTTTAGTTCGGCTTCTGATATTTGTTTAACTGTTTCGACATTTTCAGACTTCATTTCAGTTTCTTTTGCCTTCTTCGCTTCTTTAGCTTCTTCAGCAAATAAAACAATCTTTGAATCTTTGTCTAAAAACACAACAGCCTTCTTAACGGCATTTTTAAACCCTGCAAATCTACCTAATTTAGCTGGTTTTTTATCATAATTAATGATATTAACTTTTTCAACTTTAACATCAAAGATAAATTCAACAGCTTTTTTAACTTCAATTTTGTTTGTTCTTCTGTCAACAACAAATGTATAGACATTTTGATTAGATCTAGCAATTTCTGATTTTTCAGTTAAAACTGGATATTTAATAACATGATTAATATTCATTATTTTGCCATCCCTTCTAAGAACTTAACATCTTCCTTGCTAATCACTAAAACATCAGCAGCTACTAATGATTCGATTGACAATGATGTAACCTTGTTTACATTAACATTTGGTAAATTTTTAGCGGATTTATAAATGGTTTCATTTGAAGAAACTATTAGAATATTGTTTAATCCAATTAGATTATCCTTATTCAATTCAACTAATAAGGCTCTAGTTGAAATACTTTCTAGTTCGTATTCTCTAACTAAAACAGAATTTGCATTTGCTAGCATTGTTAATGCTGAGAATAAAGCATTTTTTCTAGCTTTTTTATTAATTTTAAGATTGTAATTTCTTTCGGTTGTTGGTCCAAATGCTCTACCGCCACCAACAAAGATTGGACTTCTTAATGACCCAGCACGAGCATTACCTGTATGTTTTTGTGGTCATGGTTTTTTGCCTGTTCCACTAACTTCACCACGTGATTTAACCTTATGAGTAGCCAGACGTTTTGAGCCTCTTTCTACCAAAATAGCGTCAAAAACTGATTGAGTATGTATCTTTTCTAATCCAAACACACTCTTTGGCAATTCAAAATCACTTTCTTCCATTTTTTTAGCTGGTGATGCTGGTTTATCAACTAAATTTTCTTTTTCAATAAACTCGATAGCATCCTTGCTTTCAACTTTAGCTTCAATAACTCTGTTAGCAATAATTCTAGCCTTTTCTACATCAACACTACCACTATATGCTCCATTACGGTGAAATCATACTCTAGTACTATTCTTAGATTTTTCGCTAACATTAATGAATTCATTAACAGCATCAATAAATTCAGCAAAATTTCCTGAAACTTTTTCTTTTGCTTTTTTGAAATTAAATGATATGTTTCGGTCTTTATCAAACTTTTCTGAGATATAGTATTTATCAACAATTGTAGACATAATTATTTATCCCCTTCTGTAGCTTCTTCAAGAGCTTTCTTCATTTCGTTTAATGACATATCCATATTTAATTCAAGATTATATTTCTTAGCTTGTTCAAAAATTTCATTCTTTGCTAATGTTTCTTTTAAATTAACTAATTTAATTTCAGCTTTCTTTTGAACTGATTTCTTAGCATTTTTAATAACTAACAAAGCGCCTTTTGCTCCAGGAACACTGCCTTTAATAATTAATAAGTTATTTTCTGCTTCAGTTTTTACAATTTCTAAATTTTGAATTGTAACTTGTTCAGCTCCAAGGTGACCAGGCATTGTCATACCTTTTCAAACTCTATTACCAGATATATCACCAATAGAACCGGTTTGTCTTATAGGTTGCGAACCACCACCACCACCATGTGATTTAGGACCAATATGTTGGTTTCATCTCTTAATGGTTCCGGCAAAACCTTTTCCTTTTGAAATAGCCGTAACATCAACCACATCTCCGCCTTCAAAAATTGAGGCATCTAATGTTTCACCTAAGTTAAATCCGGCCATATTACGGATTTCTTTTACGAATCGCTTAGGTGTTGTATTTGCTTGCTTGAAATAATTTACTTCAGGTTTCTTAATTTGAGATTTTTTCTTATCTTCTAAACTAAGTTGTGTTGCAATATAACCGTTTTTTTCTTCGGTTAAAATTTTGGTAACAACATTTGGTTTAACTTCAACAATAGTTACAGGTATTAACTTACCTTCGCTAGTGAATAGTTGAGTCATTCCAACTTTTCTTCCTAAGATTCCTTTCATTTTTATCCTTTCATTTTTTTAAAAAATCGGTGCCACATATACGTATATATTTTAAAAAAAATAATATCTGTATTATGCTACAGATTTAACGCTAATTTGAACACCAGCAGGCAATTCAAGTCTTTTTGCTTTATCAATTAGTGTTTCGCTAACATTTGACAAAACAATTAGACGTTTATGAGTTCTGCTTTCGAATTGTTCACGAGATTTTTTGTTAACATGAACAGATCTTAAAATGGTAACAATTTCTTTTCTTGTAGGTAGAGGAATTGGACCACTTACCATAGCCTTCTCAGCTTTCGCTAGAAGTATAACCTTTTTAGCAGCATCATCTACTAAACTAGCTTCAAAGGCTTTGATTTTAATTTCTAATTTTGCCATTGTTTGTTCTCCTTCTTCATTATATGAAGCACTCCGCATAAGTTCTCGATAACCAAGATGAACAACTAAGCTCGGTATATCGTAACCTTATGCTTCTTTGCATAGTTGCTAATTTATTATACCAAAAACATTTTTTTTGTAATTTTTTTAAACTTTTTTTATATAAAACACTAGAAACTGGGCAACAAGATAATGAATTTATTTTTTATTTTTTAACAAATAATTTTTTTTATAATATAATTTAACTTGCTAATGTAAATTGGAGGGGTAGCGAAGCGGCCAAACGCGGGTGGCTGTAACCCACTTCCTTACGGTTCGGGGGTTCGAATCCCTCCCCCTCCACCATTTTGCCCTTTAGCCAAGTGGAAAGGCAGCGGTTTTTGGTACCGCCATCCGTTAGTTCGAATCTAACAAGGGCAGCCATATCATTAGTTGATTATTTAATCAAACATGACTAGTAAACTCGAGTATTTTAACTTGAGTTTTTTTATTTAAACAAAACAAAAAGCTCAAACCTCTTTATATGGGTAAAAGCTTTTTTTGTAACAACATATTATAATTCTTATTATTTGTTTTTATTTAGATTCACTAAGATTAGATAATATTTGCTTTAATTTATTTATCTCGTCTATTAAATCTGAAATTTCTTTCTTTTTCTTGGCAAGTTCTTTATTTGTAGTGCTTAGAGTTTGGCCTACATTTTCTTTATTTTTCAACTCTTTTTGAATGATATTATTGATATCACTAATTTCCTCACTAATATCATTAGCTTGGCTTATTATTTCTTGAAGTTTATGCTTATTCTTCTTTAATTCTTCATTTTTATTTGAAAAAATTTGTTTATTAGATTCAAGATTTTTCTCAGATTTATTAAGTTGCTTTTCGAGACCTAATTTAGCAAATTCTGAAGCATGCTTTTGTTGTAGAACTAGATTTTTTTCATTTTCAATAGAACTAAATAATTTTGTTTTTTCAACTACGTTCTTATTTGCTAATTCAAGTCTTTGCAATACTTGTTTCTTATTTGTTTCTAATTCATTTAGTAATTTTTCAACTTCTTCAATTTCAACAATCTTAGTGTTTAAATTATTACTATCCTCTGCAACCTTTTGCTTTGCGTTTTTTAAGTTTTTGCTAGCATTATTTTTCTTTTCTTTAGCATCAATAAATAGTTTTTCTTGATTATTATAAGCTTCTTGTTTTCATTGTACTTCTTTATTTTTATTATTTAATTCTACCTTAGCATATTCAAACAATTCATAAGCCTTATCTTGCTCTTCTAATGAAACATCTAAATCCTGTTGTGCCTTTGCTTCTGCTTGTTGCACGCTTTTTTCTATTTTTTTAGACTCTTCTAAATCTTTTGTTTTTTGATCCTTAATTTCTTGTTTTGATATAAATTCCTTGTTAGCGCCTTCTAGTATTTTTTGAGTTTCTTCTTTATTTCTGAGATCATTTTGATTTTGATTTTCAACTTCTTGTTTTAGCTTTTTCTTTTGGTCTAATTCTTCTATTTTTAATGATTCATTTGCAAGTTTTTCTTCATATTCAGCCATTGCTTGATCATTGCTATTTTTTGCTTCATCTAGTTCTTGTTTGACTTTTTCTACTTCATTTGTTAAGCGATTTAGATCACTAGTTAACTCATTTATTTTTTGTGTTTGGGCTTCTAAATTGCTATTATTTATTTCTTTTTGTTTTTGTAATTGGCTAAGATTAGATTCGGCATTTTTAATTTCTTCTTCTTTATTAGTTTTTTCTTTTAATTTACTTTGTGTTTGCGATTGCAATTCATTTTCTTTGGCAAGTTTATTGTTCTTTTTTTCATTAGCATTATCTAAAGATTTTTGTGCTTCTTGCTCTGCGAGTTTTGCTGCTTCGAATTCTTGTTGCGCTATTTTTAGCTGTTCTTGCTTGGTTTGCAATTCAGTATTCTTGGTTTGAACATCTTTTTGAGTTTGTTCTAATTTTAGATCAGCTTCTTTTTTTTCTTGTTGCAATCTAGTTTCATTTTGCGTGGCAGTTTCTACTTCGCTAACCTTGGTTTCTAAGAGTTTTTGTTTTTTTAACAAATCAGATTGTGCTTGATTATACTTCATTTCAGCGATATTTTTTACTTCTTCAGTATGTGAAAAATCTTGATTTGCTTTTTGCAATAGTTTATCTTTATTTGCAACTTCTTGCTTGGCAGTTTCTAATTGCTTTTTAGCTTCCGCAAGTTTTTGCTCAGCCATTGCTTTTTCGGAGATAGCTTGATCTTTTTGCGACATTAAATTATTCTTAACTTCTTCCTTAGCCTTTAATTTCTTATTAGCTGCATCGATTGTTTTAAATGTTGCCGCATATTGTTTATTAAGTTCATCATATTTTTTATTTGCATCATCAAATTCGCTTTGTTTGGCAATTATTTTTTCGTCAAATTTAGAGTTGGCAAGCCTTTGATTTAATTGTTTATTTTCATGATTTATTCTATCAATGTCTTGTTGATTTTGCGCAAGTTCTTGTTTAGTTGTTTCAATTTCTTTTTGTTTTTTAGCCACCTCATCTTGCTTTTTATGAATTTCAACAAACAATTTTGAAACTCCTTTATATATTTCTACCCAATCTTCTGCGGTTGCTTCAGCCGTGGATTGACCAAGATTTCTTCATTCATCTAAATAAGGTTGGGCAAACTCAAAAATATCTGGATATTTTCCTTTTATATCATCATATTCTCTTCTAGCAAGATCATACAGTCAGATAAAATCACTATCGTCAAAGTTATAAATTTGAAAGAGTTTTACGATTTTTTCTAGCTCTTCATAACTATAATAATCACCGATGAGAGGGCTATAGTAGTTTTTGCTTTCTTCAACAATTTCTTCTTTTTTTTCGTCTATTACTTGCTTAATTAATGAAACTTCACCTTCTAAATTAGACAATTTATCCCTTTTTTCGTTTAATTTCTGGTTTTGTCTTTCTAAGTCTTCTTGATTTTTTTTAAGTTGCTGATCTATTTTCTCTTTTTCACTTCTTAATTGTCTTAATTCAGTATTATTTTTATCTTTTTCTTCTGTTGCTTTTTCTGTTTTTTCTCTAAGTTCATCACTTTTTCTTTGTTCCTCTAATAATGTTTGTTGCGCTTGTTGAAATGCTTCCTCGGCTTGCTGATAATCTCTTGCAGTATTTTGTTCCTTCTCACTCTTTTTGGCAAAATCTTCTTCAAGACTTGAGATTTTCTGTTCAATTTGAGATTGTTTTCCTTCTGCTTCTTGCTTTTCAACATTTGCCTTATTTTTAATTTCTTGTTTCGAAGCTAACTCGCTATTCTTATTATCTAATTCAGTTTTTGTTTCTTTTTCTTTATCTTTAGCTTTTTGTAATTCAGATTCAGCAACCGCTTTTTCGCTATTCTTTGTTTGCAAATCATTTTGCGCATTTTGCAATTTTTGATCAGCTTCTTTTTGGTTTTTTATTGCTTCTGTTTCTTTATTTCTAGCTTGTCCTAATTCCCTATTCGCATTGGGCAAAGCATTTTCTAATTCTTTTAGTTTTTGTTGCTTTGTTTCTAAAACTTTTTTTGCATCTTCAAGCCTTTGTGTTAATGATGCTATTTCATTTGATATATTTTGAATTTCTTGTTCAACTTTTTTAGTTTTATTACTTAATTCAGTATGTTGTTCTGATAATAATTTCAATTCATCTTTTTTTGATTCTAGTTCTCTTTGCAATTCGGCTTCTTTTAAAATAGAATCATCATAAGCATCAGATAATTTTTTCTTTTGTAATTCAGCATCTTGTTTTTCTTCAAGTTTTTGTTGCTTAGCTTCATTTTTAGCTTTTAAATCATTTTCTTTTTCTTCTAGTGTTTCTTTGGTTTTATTTAGTTTAGTTTGAGCATTATTTTTTTCTTTTTTGGCTTCTTCAACAGCTCTTAATGCTAGATCTACCTCGCGAGATTTTTGTACTAAATTATCACTACTTTGTTGTAATGCTTGTTGTACCTTTTTTAATTTATTTGAAGCCTCTTCTTTTATGGCACTTGCCTCATTTAATTCTATGGTTGCAATATCAAGAGCTTGTTGTTTTAAATTAACATCTTCACTTTTTAATTGTAATTGTTCTTTAGCTTGATCTAAGAGTTTTTCTTTTTCTATAACTTCGGCATTTAAAAAATCCATTTTTTTCTTAGCTTGGCTATAGCTAGCTTCTGCTGAATTTTGTTGTTTTTTTAAACCTTCTAACTCGTTCTTTAATGTTTGCAAGGCATTATTTTTTAGATCAAAATCTTGTTCTGCTTGTTTAAGTAATTCTGATGCCTGTTTTTCTTTTTGTTTAGCTACTTCAAGATCATGCGATATTTTATCTTTAGCTTGTTGCTTGTTGCTCAATTCCATACTTTTTTTATTAATATCACTTTCGATATTTGAAATTGATTTTTTGGCATATTCATTATCTGTTTTAGCATCAGCCAATATTTTTTTAGCTTTTTCTAATTCGCTAGTTTTTGATAACAATTTTTCTGATTTTTCAATAAAAATCTTATTTGCAAAATCAAAATTTGATTGATTTTTTTTATGTTCTTGTTTTGCTATTTCTAATTCCTTTTTAGCTTCATCATATGCTTTTATTAAACTCGCAAATTCCGCTTCTAGCTTTATTTGTTCATTTTTGATTTCTTCTAACTTAATCCTAGACTCACTATTTTTTGCTTCAAGATTCTCGATATTTTTCATTATTTCTGCAAACTTATTTTTAGAATTTTTTTGTTCTTTTTTAATATATAGCAATGCTTTTTTAGCTTCTTTTAACTGCTTTTGTTTTTGCGAAATAATTATGTTATATTTAGATATATCTTCCGTTTTTTGTGCAATTGATTTATTCTTGTTATAACGTGCATAGATAAATGCTGAAATACCTGTGACCACCAGCCCTGTTGACAATCCTAAACACAATGCTAATGTACCCTTACTTCTTCTCATTATTAAATACCGCCCTAAACATTTTTATTAATTGATTCTATTTATTAGTTTTTAGCATACTAATAATCTCAAATTATATATATATATATATATATATGAACGAATATCGTCTAAAACAGGGCGCTTTTTAGCTTTTTCTAGTGATTTTACTATCAAGAAGGCAGTTGTTTATTGAAAG
>NZ_JBSQAY010000008.1:0-13253 GCF_053851595.1 Mycoplasma sp. 527
TTAAATAAACAAAAAGAAATGTTAATACAAAAATATCAAAATGCTAAAAATGAATTAGCTTCGTTGTTTAAGCAAAAAGAGTCGTTTAAACAGCAAATTATAGATATTCAAGCAAGTGTTGAAAATACGGATAAGGCAATTTCATTTTTGGCGACGGACGTATTATCAAAAGCAAAAATATTAGAGCGCAAAATTAAGGAATTAGAACAAATAAAAAATAAGCTATCAGTTATTTAAAAATCTATAATAATTAATGAAGTTTATCAAAATGAAAACAAAAAATGTTTTAACAAAAAATATCTTGTTATATTTCAGGATGTTTTTTTGTTTTCTAAAACATAAAAATTTTATGATAAACATAGGAAATAAATCAATAGGATGCTTTCAATAAACAACTGCCTTCTTGATAGTAAAATCACTAGAAAAAGCTAAAAAGTGCCCTGTTTTAGATGATATTCGTATATATATATATATATAGTATTATTTATATGGAACATTTAATAATGTTACATTTATTTATATATTGAAAGGATATTAAAAATATGAAATTCTGTGGAAAATGTAATAAGCATTTTGATGAATATGTTAAGTTTTGTCCAATTTGCAGCGCAAATCTTTCTAACAATTCTAATAAGCAAGTAAAGAATAATACACAAAACAATATTTTTGCGATTCTTGGATTGGTTTTTGCGTTTTTTATTCCTTTATTAGGTTTGGCTTTTAGTATTGTTGGTCTTGTACAATCTAAGAATCTTGGAGGATCTGGTAAAGGATTGGCGATAGGTGGTATTGTTGTTTCATTAATATTACCAATTTTAATTATTTCATTAATTTTTGGTCTCGCCTCACATGCAGCTGCTGCTGCTAGCCTGCCTTTTTATAATATTTAATGAAAATTTTAAAATATTTGGATATTTGTCCAAATATTTTTAATTATTGTTTTGTAGTTTAAACTTGTTTTGGTTATAAAAACTTCTAAAAGCTTAAGTTGTAGCAAAAAAATTATTTTTTAAATTCTATAATAGATCCAGTTTCAAATATTTCGCCATCAATTTGCGAAAAATCATTGGTTATATTTTCGATTTTGATTTCATTGCCAAATATTTGTTCAACGTTTTTTATTGCAGTATGCATTCCTGAGTAGACTAGCATAAAAGCACCGAGAAGTTTTGTAATTGCTAAATCATGCACGACAATAACACATAATTTATCAGATAGTATATCAGCATTTGGAGCAATTTTCATTCCTCCGCCATAATAAGGCCCATTCATTACTGAAACAAGATTTATGTTATTAAAAAAATACTCTTTTTTATCAACAGTAATCTTTATGTTGTTTAATCTCTTATATTTTTTTAAACATTCAATTGTTGTTCGAAAAAAAGAACCCCTTGCACCTGACTTCTTTTTTTCATTAACAGTTTTAGCAATTAGAGCATCAATTCCAAAACCAGTTCCATTCAAGAAATATCTATATGTATTTCCTGACTTAATTATTGGCAATTTTTCAATAAACTCATTAATTTTGTAAAGATGTCGCGATTTTTTTTCTGGTTTATGGTGGATCTTAACATTTCGTACAAAATCATTTCCCGTACCCGCCTTATATGCATATATTTCTGGTTTAGCGCACGATTGTTTTAAAGTGTTAATAATATGTGTTAGGGTACCATCGCCACCAATGATTATAATTTTATCCTCGTTAGTAAGGCGATCTAGCGGGGAATTGTTATTATTGCTACTTGCTACATTGATAATTTTTAAGGAATCCTCGTTCATTATTTTGACGATTTTGGAAACAATATTGAATATTTTTGATTGATTTCTACCTGTTTTTGATAATGAGTTATATAAAACGTATAGCATGGAAGTATTATATAATAATATCATTAGAAAAAAGTATTAAAAATCCATTTTAAACTTATAATTATAAAAATATGACGAATCCTAAAATTAGAAACTTTGCAATAATTGCACATATTGACCATGGAAAAAGTACATTAGCAGATCGTATTTTGGAACAAACTAATACAATTACAATGCGTGAATCAAAACCTCAAATTCTAGATTCGATGGATCTGGAGCAGGAAAGAGGAATTACTATTAAATTAAATGCTGTTCAGATTAAATATAAGGATTATATTTTTCATTTGATCGATACACCTGGTCATGTTGATTTTACCTATGAAGTAAGTAGGAGTCTAGCAGCCTGTGAGGGGGCTATTTTATTAGTTGATGCAACACAAGGTATTCAAGCACAAACATTAGCTAACGTTTATTTAGCCATTGAAAATAATCTTGAGATAATACCGGTTATAAACAAGATTGACTTAATTAGTTCAGAACCGGAAAGAGTTAAGAAAGAAATCGAAAGTATAATTGGCATTGATGCAAGTGATGCAATTTTAATTTCAGCTAAAACAGGAAAGAATATCGATAATGTTATTGAAGCAATTATTGAAAGAATACCTGCTCCCAAAGAAGCTGATCCCAACAAGCCTCTTAAAGGTTTGATATTTGATAGTTATTTTGATAATTATCGAGGGGTTGTTATCTATACGCGTATTTTTAATGGCGAAGTAAAACCAGGTGACACCATTTACTTTATGCAAACCAAAAAATCATATATGGTTACAGAATTAGGTGTTAAGAATCCTTATGAAGAAAAAAGAGATAAACTTTCTGCCGGTGAAGTTGGTTGGATCACTGCATCAATTAGGGATGTTAAGGATGTCGCTGTTGGTGACACTATAACTTTGTTAGATAATCCTGTCGATTATCCTCTTGCTGGATATAAAAAAATGAAGCCTGTTGTTTATACTGGATTTTTCCCCGTTGATAACAGGGATTATAACGCCTTAAAGGACGCTTTAGAAAAAATTAGTCTTTCTGATTCTTCAATAATATGAGAACCCGAAACCTCAAAGGCTCTTGGATTTGGCTTTAGAATTGGTTTTCTTGGTCTATTACATATGGACGTTTTACAAGAAAGACTTGAAAGAGAATTTAATATTGATATATTAGCAACTGCCCCTTCTGTGGAATTTGTTGTTACTCTAACAAATGGTGAGGTTGGATATATTACCAATCCTTCATTATTTCCTGATCGTAGTTATATTAAAACTATTGAGGAACCATATATCCGAGCATCAATTATGTTAACTGAGGAATATATTGGGTCTATTATGGAACTTTGTCAATCAAAAAGAGGGAAGTATATTAATATTGAGTATTTAGATGAAAAAAGAAGACGTTTAATATATGAACTTCCACTAAATGAAACTATATTCGATTTTTTTGATCTAATGAAAAGCTACTCAAAAGGTTATGCTTCTTTTGATTATGAACATATTGGCTTAAGAGAAAGCGATCTTGTTAAGGTAGATATAATGTTGAATGGGGAAAAAATTGACGCTTTAGCGCTAATTGCTCATCGTGATTTCGCATACAATAAGAGTCGTGAATTAGCCGAAAAACTTAAGGAGGTAGTACCAAGAAAAAATTTTGAAATTCCGATTCAGGCGGCGATTGGTGGTAAAATTATCGCAAGAGAAACAATTAAGGCTTATCGTAAGGACGTAACTGCTAAACTTTATGGTGGAGATGTTACAAGACGCCAAAAATTGCTAAAGAAGCAAAAAGAGGGCAAAAAAAGAATGAAACAGATCGGCAGTGTTGAGGTGCCACAAGAAGCTTTTTTAGCAATCTTAAAAACAGATAACAATAAAAAATAGGTCATGAGAAAGGACTGCGCTTTTATGGAATTAAAACCAATTATAACCAATAGTTCTCAAAGTAGCGATGTAGTTGCAAAATATTCTGAAATGTTAACTGTTAATAATATGTCAGGTGCAGAAATCAAGACAAAATCATTAAGTTCTAACATTAAAAAAACTCTCGACCCTGAAGGATTAATACCAAATGGAATATATAAGGTTTTCAGAGCTGAAAAATCATTAAAAAAGTTTAGCATATCAGCTTATTTATTTGTATTTTTTTTGGCATTAATATCTTGCTTATTATTTGCATTTGCGCCCTCATTATTTTCTAGTTATCTAAGCCAAGATATTAAATTAGTCCCATGAGGGTGATATGTTTCTCCAATCCTATTTGGATTAATATCGTTAGTCTTACTTATTTTGGATGTAATAGACCTGAATGCACTATCTAAGTCTGTTGACGATTATCGTGAAAAAATAAAACAAGGAATTAGTTTTGCTCCACCTTTTATTGCCTCATTGTATGAAAAACTAATGAGAAGACAAGTTAGAATTACATGATTTGTTGTTGCGATTTTATTTTATGTGGGTTTATTTACTCTTGCCTTTTGAGGCCTTAAGGATGCTCAGTGATGAATTTTGAACTTTAAGGATTGAATACACAAGGCTTTTTCTGACCCAAATTTAGTTATTTATATTCTTTGTGGAATAATGCTCGGGGTTTTACTTTTATTTATTATTGGAACAATCCAAAGAAAAAAAAGAATGGTTGATATTCAAGTTTTTTTTGGTAGTGACGTGATGAGCAATACAGAACTATCAAAAATAAGAGCAGAAGCACATAAGTTTTGAGCTAAAATTTTTTTTATAAGTGTGTTAGTGCTTTTAGTTATACCTATTATAATTTTATTAATTGTTAAAAGAATTATGAAGAGAGGAAGATAAAATATTATGCCTGTATGAGGAATCGTTTTATTAGTAATTTTACCTATCATATTTGGAATTGCTGGTGCTATTTTAGCTATTTTTATAACAAAGAAAAAATTTGAAAAGCAATTAAAAGAAAACCCACCAATCAATGAAAAGATGATTAGAGTTATGTTTCAACAAATGGGTCGCAAGGCTTCTGAAGCGCAAATTAGAAGCGTAATGCGTTCGATGAAACAAGCAAAATAGAGTGTGCCAAATAATGAGCACATTCTATTTTTATTATTTATTCATGCGTTATGAAATTTTTGTGTTTAATATGCATTATCGATATTTATTATTAAATATTTTTTTGAATGCTATGAGTATAGTCACTAACAACAAGCTCAATATCAAACCGACATTTTTAAAATATGATAAGTTAGAATATTATTGATATAATTTAAGTTAAATGTAAATAACTTTGGAGGTATATTAGAATGACAAAAATGAAAGCATTTGTTGTGAGGGGGCCAAAGGATTGATCGATAACAGAAGTGGCTATTCCTAAACCCAAATATAAGGAAGTATTAATAAAAATGGAAACAAGTGGAATATGCCATACTGATTTGCATGCAGCTAATGCTGATTGATTAGTAGATCCAAAATATCCACTCATTCCTGGACATGAAGGGATCGGAATTGTTAGTGAACTTGGAGAAGGATGCACAAGACTTAAGGTTGGTGATCGTGTTGGTTTGGCTTGGCTTCATGACACATGCGGTCATTGTGAGTTTTGTTTAACCGGAAGAGAAACTCTATGTCCTAACCAAAATATGACTGCTTATACAAAAGATGGCACATTTGCTGAATATGCTATTGGTCATGAGGATTATGTAGCAATTATTCCTGAAAAATTTGATATTGTTTCTGGCGCGCCAATTATTTGTGCTGGTGTTACAACATATAAGGCTTTAAAGAGAACTAACATTAAACCTAATAATTATGTAGCGGTTATAGGTGTTGGTGGATTAGGTCAACTTGCGATTCAATATGCAAATGCAATGGGATATAAGGCTATTGGAATAGATATTAGCGATGATAAGGTTGATTTAGCATTGAAGAGTAAGGCGGTTGCTGCCTTTAATTCACGAAAAGATCCTGATTTTATAAGTAAAATTATGCAGTTAACAAACGGTGGAGTCCATGCTGTTATCAACACTTCAGTACATCCGACAGCAGCCGAACAAGGAATGGCAATATTACGGCGTGGTGGGCGCCAAGTTTTGGTGGGATTGCCGGCCAAGGATGCTATGGGAAAGGTTGATATTAATGTTTCTATTTTTTGAACTGTTCTGTTAGAAAAAGAATTGGTTGGTTCAATTGTAGGAACTAGACAAGATCTTAAAGAAGCAATTGAATATGCAGCTGAGGGAAAGGTAAAATCAGAAGTTACAAAAATTGTTAAACTTGAAGATGTTGAAGAAATTTTTGAAAAACTTGAAAAAGGCGAATTTCTCGGAAGAGCAGTTATTGATTTTAGAACAAAATAATTTTTTAAAAATATACCAAGTAGAATAATATAAGTCTCTAATACTACTCAATTAATATGAGTAGTATTTTTAAAAAATGAATATAAATGTTAAATTGTAACAAAAATGATCCATCTATTATATATAGTAAAATGTTATCGGTGATTTTATTATGTGCGAAATAGAATTAAACTATTTTCACTTAAATCCTTTCATAAAAAAATTCGGACCCTGAATATTTTTACCTCATTAAACTATATAAATTTTATTCATTTTTTCTTCTATTATTTTCTTGATGTATTCGCTGGAAATTTAATATTCTGTATTTATGAATACAAAATGTTTTTTAGAGAAGTAATTAAGATTTTTAGCCAATATTTTTCCCAGTACTCCGTTATCTTATAAATATTCTTTATTTACATTTTTAAAAAATAAATCATTTTTTAGCTCGACCGATCTTCTTCATCTTTCGAACTCTACTTTGTGACTTAAGCTGGCGTTTTTTCTATTATTCTGTATGAATTCGTAATCTCTTAGAATTGCAAAGCATATATCAATTTTTAGTTGTATTAATAAAAGGAATTTGTATTTGGTTTTATAAAATAAATTTCATTTAATTTTTTGTGATTTTGTAAAAAAATTCATATTGATCAAAACCTTAAAAATAAAAAGTCATCAATCATATGTCTATCAATTAAACACTTGTCAAATTGTTGCATATTTTTAATTTGTTCTAGTCTATACTTGAAAAATATTTTTTGGTTTTATACCCATTCTTTTTCAAATCATTTATATAGTTTAGAAAAATGCTTGTATCAGTCAGTCTTTTGTCAATAATTTTAATACCGTGCTCATTTAGAAAAGGAGCAATATTTTTTATAACAGTAGATTTTTTGCTTGCTCCCATTCCTGAAAATGTAATTCTTAATGTTGTTCTCCTTGAAGTTGCAAAATATAGATATAATGAAATTGAAAAATGGATAATGTTTATGATCAAAGCATCGAAATTTGGAAAGGCAACACCAGAGAAAAACGCAAAGCATATTATGCTTTTTAAACATCATACAATTTACGAATCTTTAAAACCTAACGCCATCATTGTTGAAGCGACTGCTGATATTGGATTGAATGTTGCTAACAGTATAACAGACACTAATTTATATTTAAAATTTGAGCCAAATTCTAAATAATTTATATTGAATATTTTTCCTAATATATTGTTGGTAAATGGGTTTGAAAAGTAAAATATTACAAAGAAAATTAAAAAATATAACGCAAATAATAGTGACGAATATAATGAACTTCTTGGTTCACTTATTTTGAAATTTTTCTTGATTTTTTTATTAATTAATATCGATATCAATATTGCTATATAAATGAATTATAGAATTCCATCAATGACTAAGCCATTTGCAAATGAAAAGAATGCGTATAAAATTGCATTGAGTATTTCGGTTAAATATACCGTTGTTTTTTTCTTTGCAAATCAATATATTGAAATAACTCCTAAAAATCCCGATAAGGCAACAAAAATATTTGTTATCTTTTTATAATGAGATCAGAGAGCTCCATATAAATGTTTTGGTGTCAATATTAAATATTGAAAAAATAAAAAGAACCAGTACGATTATGATAAAAAAAGAAATTTTAATTTTTCTTCTATTTTAATAATTTGTTTCATTTATTTTAAAGCAGTAGGTGCTTAGATTGTTTAATATCTGTATATTGCGGTTAATAATTGTAGTTAAAAAATAATAATAAAAATACAAATACGCCTTAATTTAAGATGTATTTGTATTTTTTTATACTTAAACTGGGAAATAATTTTGAATATTTATATTGAATTTATTTGATTAGTTATTAGTCGAGTTTATCATTGGCTTTGAATAATTCATCATCTAATTTTTGAATTTTTCTTTCTTTTGCCATTTTGTTTAAAATATCAAGAACGTAATTTTTTTGTTGTAGGTTTGAAACTTGTGTTTTAATTCTATTTGATAATTCTCTACAGAAATCATCTAAGCTAATTGTAATATAAGAATTTTCTAATATTGTTATAAATAGATCACGCAATTCATATGGATGGATATCAAAAATTGATCTTTTTGTTTCTTTTGAAAAGCTTTCCCTAAATTTAAAATTGAAATCAGGGAAAGAAGGAACTATGAATAGGTATTCATCTTTGCTACCCAGTCCATATGCTAATTTGCTTGCTAACATTTTAACACCATTTGTTAAACGATCTTCGCGTAGTAATTTTTTAACGATACCTTCATAAGTTTTATAAGGCAATGCACCTGCAACTGAAAATAGTTGAGCAATAATAAGACTTCTTTCTCCTTGATATGATTTTAAAAATTTTAAACTATTCATTTCAATAAATTTATCTAGATCAGGAAATGCTGGGAAAGTTGCTTGTTCATTTTCATGTTCATTTAGTTCTATTGTGAATGATTTTATCATTTCTTCGTTGTCTTCTGATTCGTCAGTCGAATTAGTGTTGTTATATAATTCTTGCAATTTATTTAAAATAATGTTAACTTGTGCATCGGGGTTTTTGAATCAGTCAGTTGATCAAATTCTGTGAATATTTCAACCTCTTGCTTCTAACACTTCTTGTCTTAATCTATCACGATCACGTGTTGTTTTTGAAGAGTGATAGGTTGCTCCATCGCATTCTATTCCTAGAATATATTTGTTTGGATTATTTTTATGAACTACTGCTAAATCAATTCTAAATCCTGATGATCCGACTTGTGTTTTTAAAGTCAAACCTTGCTCAGTAAGTTTATCATAAACTTGTTGTTCGAAAAGTGATTCAACACCTCCGCTCGTTTCTTTTAAATCTTCTAAGGTGTTTATTCCGAATTCAGCGTTTTTAATGAATTTTTCAAGAAGTTTAACCCCTCTTTGTTCGCTTCTGAATCAATTAACTTCATGACTTTTGAATGATGATATAAGAATTAAACCTTTTTTGGCACGAGATATTGCAACATTAAGTCTTTTATATCCGGATTCGCTGTTATTTATTGCTCCAAAGTTTACACTAACTTCACCGTTTGCGTTCCTTTTATTATCTAGCAAGAATAATATGATATCTCTTTCATCACCTTGAACTGTTTCAATGTTTTTAACAAAAAATGCATCTTCTCTATCTTCATCAAAATAAAATTTTAAATGTGGATTATCATGAATAAATTTATCCATTTCTCTTTCAAATTGATTTAAGATTTCGGCGTTAAATACAACAACACCGATTGAATATTTATTTTGATACTTTTCAATAATGTCCTTTATTGTTTTCTTTGCTTCTTCAAATAATGTGTTTGTTTCGTCAATATATTTATTTGGTTTTGCGTAAAGGAATCTTAATCCTTCGATATCATTAGGTTGTTTAGAGTTAGGGAATGTTATTAAGTCTTTATAAATTTCTTTATTTGATGTATAAATTAATTCTTCAAATTTTGAACGATAGTGTCATTTTAGTCTAATTGAGTTAAGGCTAGCTTCAGCTAAATTTAGAAGTGAATCATAGCCATCTGAAAAGTTATCTGTTGAATCCTCGACTTCAAGAAAACCTTCTTCATTTTCTGCTGATGAAAAGAAGTTTGATGGAGGCATTTGTTCTTTATCTCCAACGACTATAACTTGTTTAGCTCTAAATAATGAACTTATAGCACTTTCGGGTCTAATTTGAGATGCCTCGTCAAATATAACTGTATCGAATGTATAGTCAACATCTTTAAAGAAGTTACTTACTGTTAGAGGAGAAAGCATTAAACAAGGTTTTATATTTAAAATAAGTTCAAGTGCTTTTTCAAAAAACTTCTTAAAAGGCATAATGGCACGAGTTTTACTGCTTTCTTTTTTAAGCAACATATACTGACTATTAGCAGCGGCGAAGAATAAACTAGATTTAATTCTTTTATCATTTTCTAAAATAATTTTATCTCTTGCCAAAGTATTAGCTTCTTTGTCTTTTTCTTTAAATACATTTACACATTGATTTAGTAAAACTGTATCTGCATTTGAAATTTCAGTTTGAATAATAGTTTCTGTTAGTTTTTCATAGAATTTTTTAAGATAAATGTTTTCAAAATTGCTATCTATATTGTTTGAAATAATGGCTTCAATGAAAGAACTTTGACCTAAATCGGCAAGCCTATTTTTTGCGCTAATGAAACTTATGTAGCTAGTTATTGAATCCATATTTGTCAATAATGTTATTGTTTTAGATAGAAAATCATCTAGTGATACTGTTTTAAAATTTACAATATTATTGTCGAATAAGGAACCAAGAAATTCAATATTTTCACATAGTGTGTTTAAATTATTTATATTTGTCTTTATTGATTCTTTGTTTTGATTATAAGTTTTTACATACGCATTGAATATTGTTAGGATATCATTATTATTTTGTTTAATAAACTCAAGACTGGTTAAAACTTCATTAACTTTATCAATATTGAAGTTGTCTAAATTTAGATTTATTTTGTTTATTAGTTCATTAAATTTTGTGTCCAATTCTTTTATTTCAGCGAATTTTTTAGCTTCATCAAGGGTTCTTAATTTTCACAGATTTTCAGGTTCATATACATTTTGTTTTTTGAAATAACTTCTGTATTGTCTTCACGTTTTTGAAAAAACCCTAAAAGGGTTAAATTTGTTTTTGTTAAGTGTTGAATAAACTTCTATAGCATCATTAGTTTCAAAAAATTCTAAATTCTTTCAAATTTTAGATTGGGTTTCGTATTTAGCGGTTTTGTCATTGAACACACTAATAATTTCTTTTAAATTTATTATTTCTAAATCAATACCGCCATTTAAATAGTTTGAAATATCCTTGAAGTTATTATTTTTAATGAAGTTTGCAACAAATTTTATATTTAAAGTATGTTTAGAAAATTCATTATAAAAGTCGTTTGGTTGTGCAAAAATATTCAAGTTTTTGATTCAAGTAGCAATATTTTTTGAATGATCTTTTAAGAAAAATAGTTTTTCCTCAATCTCATCTTTTTCTTTAAATTTAATTGTATCCTTTAATAAACCGTACCATGGATGTTGTTTAAAATTAAAATCTATGTTCTTCAGTGAATGTTCAAATGACTGAATTGTATTCTTAATATTTTCAAAATCTTCACCATTAATAGACATTATATTATTAATACTGAATCTTATGTTTGGGAAGTCATTTAATGAAAAATATTTACCAATATATTCGTAAAGATTTTTGTATTGAGGTTCTCTTTTTCTTAATAAGATTTCTCCATATTTTTCTAAAAATTCTTTGCTTCTTTGATAGTTAGAAATCAATGTTTGAATATTGTTGTCATCGATTTCATATAATCTTGCCTCTTCGATTGATTTATTAATATCTCTTAATATTTCTTTTTTATCGACTTTTGTGTCGTGAATAGGCATCGCATACTTTTCCAATTTAATTTTTTTAAGGTTGTTGAAAACGACTTGAAGAGCAGCATTTTTTTCAGCAACAAAAAGAATCTTTTTACCTCTTGTTATAAGTTCGGTAATAATATTTGTAATTGTTTGGGATTTACCTGTTCCGGGAGGTCCTTGTAAGATGAAACTTTTTCCTTCAATGGCATTTTGAATGGCGATTTCTTGTGAAGAATCTGAGTTAAGAATTTTATATTGATTTTGAATATCAATCTTTTGGTTTATATTTGTTTCATTAATATTAGATATATCTGTTGCATCGTCAATTTCAGCGCTGATCATTCTTTTGAAAAATTCACTTTCAGATATTTTCTCAATATTTTGTTCAATATCTTTGTAGATGTATATATTACTAAAGTCAAATGTAGATAAATAAATATCTTTTGTAATTTCTCATCTTTTATCGCTAATTTGGCCTAGAATTTTTTCAGCGTATTCATCAAACATTTCATTGGCATTATTATTTGAAGGTTCAAATGTAAAGTCGGCATTAAAACTATTTTTCATTTTACGTACTAATGTTTCATTTTGAATAAAATCATTTTCCGCTTTTCTTGTAATTCTTCAACCTGATGTATTGCTATCTTTTTTTAATTTCTACTGGATAGAATAATAAAGGAGCGTAATTTGGCTCATATGAAGTTGTTGACTCGTATCACTTCACTAAACCAAATGTCATATAAGCAATATCAATTGAATATTCCTCTCTAAAAGTTCTTGCCTTTTTCTCAATTTTCTTAATTGTTTCTAAAAATATAGACTCACCAAATTCTGGATAAAGTTGATTTTTCTTGATAGTTGTTTGTTGCTCAATATCTTCTAAATTATGTGAATATAAAGCTTCATATCCGTATTGGCTTTCTGTATATTTTCTAACTTGGTCATAAATTGCCAATGGGAACACTTCTTTTTCAGTGTTATTGAACAATTCTAGTAATGAATAAAAGTCAGGATAAACTATTTTTAATTTATTGGGAATGGTCTTTTTTAAAGAGATACCAATATTTAAGGATTTGTTTCTTAAAGTTAAGTCAAGTAATTTCGTTTTTCAATGATTAATATTTTTTATTAGTTTTTCTTTTTTGATATTATCGATCATGTCTTTTAATCCCATTTCTATTTACATTTAATACTGTATTAAATTTAGATTGTTATTGCTGGTTTTATGTTTAAAATACTTTCAATAATGATTTTTTTATACAGCTTAAACTTTTAATGATTTTTATAATTTTATAACTAATTATAAAAATATACAAAAAGTGCTGATTTGCTTAAAAAAATTGGCACTTTTTTTACTTTTATGCGTTAAATTGCATGTTAATTCTTAATCAAATCGCAACATTTTTATAGTTTAAAAATGTTTATTAAACTTATGATATCAAATTTATTTTTTAAGCTTTATTCATATTTGGATTGGTTGGTAAACCAAATTTTTTAAACCCACTTTTGCGGACAATAAAATAGAATTAAAAATCTACTTAAAGTATTCAGATAGGTTATTATCCACTTCTTTAATTACGTTTTTAAACATTGATTTTAAGCGGTTAATTTCTTGTTTTAAATCCGATGTATTTAATTTAAATCTTTCTAAATTTCTAATCAAGTAATTAAACTTGTTCGTAAATGTCGAAACTACTGA
>NZ_JBSQAY010000009.1:0-2920 GCF_053851595.1 Mycoplasma sp. 527
CATTACTGTAAATCTTTTTTCTATCGCCTCATTGATTGCCATGTGCTAAGTTAACCTCTTTTTGCATAATTTGGCATTTCTTAATTCTTGTTTTAATCTTTTTATGGTTGACATTGAACATTTTGCCCTTAAGGATAATTGCTTATTTGTTAAATCAGAATATGTAGTTATAACATCTAATAATTTTTGTTTTCTATTTAATTGAAAATAGTTTAATTCTATTTCGCACATAATAAAACCACCTATAACATTTTACTATATATGTTAGGTGGCTCATTCTTGTTACAATTTAATGAACTCTTGTATAAAAACGTTCAAATTCGATTAAAAATTAATCTAAAATGATTGATTTTATTGCATTTTGCAATGTTTTACTTTCTTTGATTTTTTCAATGTCATCAACATTGAACTTTTGCATAAGTATTTCTTTAATTAAAGATACATTATCAATATTGATAAATGTTTTATTATCAAAAATTGAACAAACTTCCAACTCTTCAAAGCTATTACAAATATCTCAAATATTGTTAGTTAATATAATAAAGTTAAATTTATTAGTAAAAGTAACCAACTCACTAATATTGATATTATCAAAATTAGCGATAATTACAAGTTGCTTATCTAATTGATTTGTTAAATCAAAAAACTTAAATAAAATATCTTTATTAATCAATTTCTGATCATTTAGTTGGAATAAAAATTTAACTAACTTTGATTTATCTAAATTAAGATAAATAAAATCTTCAGCAACTAAATTTGTATAAAAATTTAATACTTCAGATAATAAATCACTTTTGATTAAATTTTCTTGATCAATTCTACTGTCTTTTATAAACATTTTATATAAACTATTTTTGCTGCTAAAGTTAAGGATATCAATAACTTTTGATAATGGATTAATAATAATACTTTCATTAACAAAATAGCCTTTATTATTAATTAAAAGACTTGGTTGATTATTTTGATTTTCATGATTAATTAACATAGCTAAAAAAGCTAAAGAGTTACTGCTTTCAATAACTCTAATTCCTTGATAGTCATAATCTAAAAGATGACTAAATTTTACTATTTCTAACATAATTTATACCTCTAAATATATTTTTTTATCCAAGTAATATTCATTTAGTGATTTTTCGCCATTAATGATTTCAATATTTTGATATTGACTTTCTGTTACTAATAAAATTCTCACATTTGATTTTTTTGGAACGATTTTTATTAGTTTATCCTTTTCATAAGGATATTGGGTGTGAGCTGATATACATTTAACATAGATTGAATATTGAATCATGCTATAACCTAATTTAATTAGTTCATTTCTAAATTTATTATAATAAGCGATATTATCATCGTCCATCGAAATATCATACATAACAATTATTCGCATAAATCTACTTTGAATTTCAATCAATGATTAACTCTTCTAATGAACAATTTTCTAATATTTTTTTAACTGAATAATCAATATAATCGCGAATTTTTATATGCTTATTATTGACATTAATGTGCTCATCAAAAAATTCATATAGCATTTGCTTAAAAATTTTTCAATTCACTTCTTGATAATTAGCTTTTTTGATTAAATACTGATATACAACATAGTCAATAAACACTCTAGCTATTTCCATTAGATCGCATGCTAAACTATAAGGGTTATTAAAGCTTTTATGAAAAACGCCAATGCGATTATCAAAGCCACGCCCATTAATTGACCGACTATAAAATGATAGTAAAATCGTATACCCATAATTTAGCATCGCATTAATATCATCATCAAAGTTATTTCTTTCTCTTTTAAAATCAGCTCCAAAAATATTTTTATAATAAAGTTTAGCTGCATGAGCCTCGCGGTTAGATAAATCACCAATTTTGACATCTAAAATATAATTTTTAAATTTTTGATAATCTTCATCATTAACTAAATTAAAATTTACTAACAAATTAAGTTGATTAGAAATCTTTAATTTAATAATATTTTTTCAGGTTATGGCTTTGTAATTCTCATCTCAAGTTAATTGAGATAAAAATACTTTGTTATTATAATAATTATCAAACGGAATAATTTGCGCCTGAGGCAGATGTTTTTCGTTGCATATAATTATGTTAACTTTTTCTTTTATAAATTTATTAATTAGTGGTATTGATATTGTTGTTTTATTATTTTCGAAAATAATACTATCAATATCATTAGTTGGTATTGTGATTTTACCTTGTTCTTTTTTAATAATTAAATTTCCTAAAAAAAGTGACAAATATTCACTTTCCGTAACATCGATTATTTTCTTCATATTCTTCTTTCTGCTTATATACTAAGCAAAAAAATTACATTGCAATTTTAAATATTATTTAAAAAATTCATTAAATTGGACTTCTAATAATTAATATAACTATTTAGCTTGTTAATTCTTAATCAAATTGCAACATTTTTATAGTTTAAAAATGTTTCTTAAACTTAAGATATCAAATATGTTTTTTAAGACCTAAAAAATTTAAAACAGGAATCAGGAAAATTAACAAAGTGTCATACTTTGCTATTATTTTTTTGTAAATCTATATATTTCGAAAGTAAAAATTAAATAGTAATATATTTTTAAATTAACCTTACGGATCTTATTTTAAAAATTAGAATCTATTTTTTTAAGCTTTATTTATATTTGGATTGGTTGGCAAACTAATTTTTTCAAACCTACTTTGCGGACATTAAAATAAAATTAAAAATCTACTTAAAGTTTTCATATAAGTCATTCCCCACTTGTTTAATTGGGTTTTTAAACATTGTTTTTAAGTGACTCATTTCTTGTTTTAAATCCGATGTATTTAATCTAAATTTTTCTAAATTTCTAATCAAGTAATTAAACTTGTCCATAAATGTCGAAACTACTGACTTATGCGTTACGACTATCAAACTCAATTTATAAGC
>NZ_JBSQAY010000010.1:0-1555 GCF_053851595.1 Mycoplasma sp. 527
TTTTTTCCATAACAGTGTGTACTCCGTATGAAAGGAGGTGATCCATCCCCACGTTCTCGTAGGGATACCTTGTTACGACTTCACCCCAGTCACCAGTCCTACCTTAGGCGGTCGCCTCCGAGGTTAGCTAACCGACTTTGGGTATTACCAGCTCCCATGGTGTGACGGGCGGTGTGTACAAGACCCGAGAACGTATTCACCGCAGCATAGCTGATCTGCGATTACTAGCGATTCCGACTTCATGGAGTCGAATTGCAGACTCCAATCCGAACTGAGATCGGCTTTTTGAGATTTGCTCCATGTCGCCATATTGCTTCTCTTTGTACCGACCATTGTAGCACGTGTGTTGCCCCACTCGTAAGAGGCATGATGATTTGACGTCATCCCCACCTTCCTCCCAGTTACCCAGGCAGTATCTCTAGAGTCCTCGACATGACTCGTTAGTAACTAAAGATAGGGGTTGCGCTCGTTGCAGGACTTGACCAAACATCTCACGACACGAGCTGACGACAACCATGCACCATCTGTCACTCCGTTAACCTCCGCTATATCTCTATAGCATTGCGAAGGATGTCAAGAGTGGGTAAGGTTCTCCGTGTATCTTCAAATTAAACCACATGCTCCACCGCTTGTGCGGGTCCCCGTCAATTCCTTTAAGTTTCACTCTTGCGAGCATACTACTCAGGCGGATCATTTACTGCGTTAGCTGCGTCAGTGAACTATCCACCGACTAATGATCATCGTTTACGGCGTGGACTACCAGGGTATCTAATCCTGTTTGCTCCCCACGCTTTCGTCCCTCAGCGTCAGTGTAGACCCAGTAAGCTGCCTTCGCCTTTGGTGTTCTTCCATATATCTACGCATTTCACCGCTTCACATGGAATTCCGCTTACCTCTATCTAACTCTAGTTTATCAGTATCCAAAGCGAGCCAGGGTTGAGCCCTGGGATTTAACTCCAGACTTAATAAACAGCCTACGAACGCTTTACGCCCAATAATTCCGGATAACGCTTGCGACCTATGTATTACCGCGGCT
This sequence comes from Mycoplasma sp. 527, assembly GCF_053851595.1. NCBI lineage: Bacteria > Bacillati > Mycoplasmatota > Mollicutes > Mycoplasmatales > Mycoplasmataceae > Mycoplasma > Mycoplasma sp. 527. The sequence continues at coordinate 1,037 of NZ_JBSQAY010000010.1, forward strand.
GCTGGCACATAGTTAGCCATCGCTTTCTGACAGGGTACCGTCAGCTTGGAAGCATTTCCTCAACCAAGTATTCTTTCCCTATAACAGCACTTTACAATCCGAAGACCTTCATCGTGCACGCTGTGTCGCTCCATCAAGCTTTCGCTCATTGTGGAATATTCCCTACTGCTGCCTCCCGTAGGAGTTTGGGCCGTATCTCAGTCCCAATGTGGCCGTTCAGTCTCTCGACCCGGCTAAACATCATAGTCTTGGTAGGCCATTACCCTACCAACTAACTAATGTTCCGCACCCTCATCCTCTAGCGGGGCTTTAAGGCCCCTTTCACAACGGAATCATGCGATTCCATGCGTATCCGGCATTAGCCAATGTTTCCATTGGGTATTCCAATCTAAAGGGTAGATTAAGCACGTGTTACTCACCCATTCGCCGCTAAGGTATTGCTACCTTCGCTCGACATGCATGTATTAGGCACACAGCCAGCGTTCATCCTGAGCCAGGATCAAACTCTTAAAATTTGAT
>NZ_JBSQAY010000011.1:0-1527 GCF_053851595.1 Mycoplasma sp. 527
TAGCCGATGGACAACAGGTTAATATTCCTGTACTTTCTATAAATGTGATGGAGTGACGGGGGAGGATAGTACTACCACTTATTGGATTGTGGGGTAAATAGTAACTGGGTTATGTAGGCAAATCCGCATAATAAATTTTTAACCGGGAGCTATGATGCATAGTGAAAGGGCAACTAAGTAGCGAATTGGATGATTTCATACCTCTTAAAAAAGCTTCTAACATATAGTTTATGGAAACCCGTACCGAGAACGGACACACGTCCCCAAGATGAGTATTCTAAGGCGAGCGAGAAAACCAATGTCAAGGAACTCTGCAAATTCATCCCGTAAGTTCGCAAGAAGGGATGCCCACCATAACAAGTGGGCCGCAGTGAATAGTAAGGGGGAACTGTTTATCAAAAACACAGCTCTATGCTAAATCGTAAGATGATGTATATGGGGTGACTCCTGCCCAGTGCCCGAAGGTTAAGCAAAGGTGTTAGCATTAGCGAAGCATTGATGTGAAGCCCGGGTGAACGGCGGCCGTAACTATAACGGTCCTAAGGTAGCGAAATTCCTTGTCGGCTAAATACTGACCTGCACGAAAGGAGTAATTATCTCTTAACTGTCTCGACATTGGACTCGGTGAAATTATGGTTCCGGCGAAGACGCCGGAGACCCGCATCTAGACGAAAAGACCCCGTGGAGCTTTACTATAACTTCATATTGGAGTTTGATTTAACTTGTGTAGGATAGGTGGGAGACTGTGATGCTTGGACGCTAGTTCAAGTGGAGTCGTCGTTGAAATACCACCCTTGTTACGTTGAACTTCTAACTTGTTACCATGATCTGGTAAGAGGACAGTGTGTGGTGGGTAGTTTGACTGGGGCGGTCGCCTCCTAAAGGGTAACGGAGGCGTTCAAAGTTACACTCAATACGGTCAGAAACCGTATCAAAGAGCATAAAGGTAGAAGTGTGATTGACTGTGAGACCTACAAGTCGAGCAGGTGCGAAAGCAGGACTTAGTGATCCGGCGGTTCTTCGTGGAAAGGCCGTCGCTCAACGGATAAAAGCTACCCCGGGGATAACAGGCTTATCTTTCCCAAGAGATCACATCGACGGGAAGGTTTGGCACCTCGATGTCGGCTCATCGCATCCTGGAGCTGGAGTCGGTTCCAAGGGTTGGGCTGTTCGCCCATTAAAGCGGTACGCGAGCTGGGTTCAAAACGTCGTGAGACAGTTTGGTTCCTATCTGATGTGGGCGTTGGAATATTGATGAGAGCTACTCTTAGTACGAGAGGACCGGAGTGGACGCACCGATGGTGTGCCAGTTGTTTCGCCAGAAGCATAGCTGGGTAGCCAAGTGCGGCAGGGATAACCGCTGAAAGCATCTAAGCGGGAAGCCCCCTCAGAGATGAGTATTCCCTATTAAATTCCTTATAGACTATGAGGTTGATAGGCTGGAGGTGTAAGTATAGCAATATATTCAGCTGACCAGTACTAATAAATTGATTGGTTTAATAGTGATTCTATAGAAGTTATCTAAAA
>NZ_JBSQAY010000012.1:0-1027 GCF_053851595.1 Mycoplasma sp. 527
CATGAGAATTTTATGAACCGGACCATAATCAACCATGGGATGAAGATGATGAACCTTTTATAATAACAAGTGATCAAAAAATAAATGCATTATTCGAAGTTTTTAGTGGTAAAAAATTGCCATTTACTCAGGAAGAAAAAGATACTTTATTAAGAGATTTAAAGAAGGATACAAAAAATCATAAAGAATTAGAAGATGAAATAAGTGCTAAATTTAGTGGTTTTGTTGAATCTGAAATTAAGAAGGTTAAAAATTTTTTTGAAGATGTTTTGGAAATTCAAATAGAAGAAATTGAAGATCAAATTTATGATTATTTTAATATGATAAATGGTCCAATTGGCGACACAACAACTCTTTGACATGTTGAGCAACGAGCTAATTTAGTTAAAGACTATATCAAACAAGTTCAAACTTTAGAAAAAACATATTCACAATATAAAGATTTTGGAAATACATTTACTACCCCTGATGGAAAAGCAATAAAGGAATCTGATTTATCTAATATTGGTATTACTTATCCTAAGGAAGAACTTATTAAATATCGTGAACAAGCCTTTAAAGAATTGCGAGAAAAAATTCAATTTAAGATATATATAAAAAAATCAATTGATTCGTTTTATACTACCCCATATAATGCCGTTGAAAAAATGCACAATTTTATCAATAAGATAATTGATGAACAGCAAAAAAGGCTAAAAAAGCTAAAAGAAGATTCAAAAACTATTGATTTCAACTAAAAATCCATCCTAAAAAAGTAAATATTTAAAATAAAAAAATTTAATAAAGGTGTTAAACTCACCTTTTTTATTTTTTAAAATCGCAACTATAAACCTTTTTAATGAAGGTTATTTATTTGCTAAAAATAAATATATGTATGAATTTATAGACATAATTGTTAATTTATTAGTTAAAATATTTCATATATTCGATGGTTATTAAAGAATTTTTAACCTTTTTATCAATATATATATATATATATAATTATCATATAAGATCCACCCGTAAATAAACTTATGGTTTAAAATCT